>JALYXP010000150.1 GCA_030947045.1 Verrucomicrobiota bacterium
ACAAAGCCGGTCGCAAGCAACGCTGCTAATATCGCCGACATCATCGCGGAGCTCGACGCCGGCCGGACGAGCGAACGGGCGGGCCGTGCGCAGGATCATCACGAGCGCAACGCGATGCAGAAACTCCGCGCAAAAGGGTTCATGTGAGTCCAGACGAGCAGCGGCTTAAGATTGTTTTTGTAGGTCATGTCGATCACGGCAAGTCGACGCTGATCGGTCGCATCCTGCACGACTCAGGCTCGTTGCCGGAAGGCAAAGTCGCCGCCATTCAAAAGGCCTGCGCAGCCGAGGGGATGGAGTTCGAATACGCTTTCCTGCTCGATGCCCTGCTGGAAGAACAGGCGCAAAACATCACGATTGATACTACGCAAATTCCGTTTCGTTCTGCGCTGCGGCAATACGTCATCATCGACGCTCCCGGGCATAAAGAGTTTCTGAAGAACATGATCACCGGCGCGGCGAACGCCGACGCTGCCGTGCTCGTCATCGCCGCGAACGAGGGTGTGCGCGAGCAGAGTCGGCGACACGCCTATCTGCTTAGCATGCTCGGAATCAGCGAGATCATCGTCGTCGTGAACAAGATGGATCTGGTGGACTACTCACAGGCGCTGTTCGAACAGATCGTGGGTGAGTACACCGAGTTCCTCGCGTCCTTGAAGCTGAAGGCGCGGATGTTTCTGCCTCTCTCCGCGCGTGCTGGTGAAAACGTGGTCGCAAGACGCGCGGCGATGGCTTGGAACGTCGGCCCGACGCTCCTCGAAGCGCTCGATCTCGTGAAACCTGCGCCCGAAGAATCCGCGCTGCCGCTGCGCTTTTCGGTGCAGGATGTTTACCGCTTCGATGAACGCCGCATCATCGCCGGCCGGGTCGAGAGCGGCACGTTGAAACTCGGCGATGAGCTCGTGTTTTCACCAGCAAACAAATTCTCCACGGTCGCGAGCATCGAGTCATGGAAGGCGACACCGCGCACCGAAGTGATCGCGGGCGACGCCGTCGGCATCACGCTCCGCGATCAGGTATTTGTCGAGCGCGGGTATGTCGCATCGCATCCCCACGAGCGACCGATCGAGACGAATCGGCTGCGCGCTGAGATCTTCTGGCTCGCGGAAGAGCCGCTGCGGAAGACCGCGCAATACGAACTGAGGCTCGGCACGCAACAGGTGAAATGTCACATCACGGAGATTGAGCAGGTGATGGACTCTTCGGCCCTGACCGTTCAGGCCGGCGGCTTCGAGGAAGTCGCGCGAAATGAAGTCGGTCGTGTGACGTTGCAAACGCGGGCGCCGCTCGTGCTGGATAACCATGAGCGGGTCCCGCGACTCGGCCGTTTCGTGTTGCTCACCGAGGGACGGATTTGCGGTGGTGGCATCGTGTTCGGTGGCGTCTACACGCTTCGGACGGAAGTGAAGAGCAAGAACATCTTCTGGAGCGACGCGAAGGTGACCCAAGAACGGCGCGCGATGCAGAATGGTCATCGGGGCGCGGTCGTCTGGCTGACGGGTCTATCCGGCGCGGGCAAATCAACGATTGCGCAAGCACTCGAAGCCGAACTGTTCACGCGTGGGATGCACACTTATGTGCTGGACGGCGATAACATCCGGCACGGACTCAACTCGAACCTCGGCTTCTCGCCGGAAGACCGCGTCGAGAACATTCGCCGCGTGGGCGAAGTCGCGAAACTGATGGCTGATGCTGGCGCCGTCGCGATCACCGCATTTATCTCGCCCTATCGGATGGACCGGCGACGCGCGCGCGAGATTGCGTTGGAGGCAAAGACAGAATTTGTCGAGGTGTTCGTCGACGCTCCGCTGCGGGTGTGCGAAGCGCGCGACCCGAAGCAGCTTTACAAGAAGGCGCGGGCAGGGGAGATCCGCGAGTTTACCGGGATCGACGCTCCATATGAGGCGCCCGAAGATGCTGAGATCGTTGTGCGGACGGCGGAGCAGAACGTCGAAGAATCAGTCGCCGCGATCTTACATCAACTGCTGCCGCGCTTGCGGACCGAGCAGTAGCCCGTCGTTAGGCGACGCGCGATGCGAGCCGGCCGCCTTCGAAGTCTTCAGCAATGTTCACGTGGCTCGATTCGATCACCTCGTGAACGATCTTGCCGAGCTCGGAAGCTTCATACGGTTTCGCGATCACGCCGCGGAATCCGAAGTCCTGGTAGCGGCTCATCGTCGCGTCCATCGCGTAGCCACTGGAGACGATCGCGTTCACCGTCGGATCGATCTCGATCAGATGTTTAAGAGCTTCTTTGCCACCCATCCCGCCAGGCAGAGTGAGATCCAAAATCACGGCGTCGAAGCGCTC
>JALYXP010000180.1 GCA_030947045.1 Verrucomicrobiota bacterium
GTTGGTCAGGTGAGGACATTCGGCGAGAATCGCGTTTCCAAGTTTGCGAGACAAGTCTCGATCGCCGTCATTCCGAGCGGAGCAAAGCGCAGTCGAGGAACCCCGTGGCAACATGATGATTAACGCCACGGGGTCCCTCGGCTTCGCTCGGGATGACAATGCCGGATCTGCGCACTAACGTCATCGCCATGCGCGCAACTCACCTCGAAGATTACTACACTTTTCTCCGTTTCCCGAGCATCTCGACGAACGAGGTGTATTCCGAAAACGTCGCCGAATGCGCGCATTGGCTAGTCGAAAAACTCACGGCCATCGGCCTCGATGCGAGCCTCATGCCGACGCCGGGACATCCGGTGGTCTGGGCGAAGAACAAGCATCAGCCCGGCCGCAAAACGGTGATGATCTATGGTCACTACGATGTGCAGCCGCCTGATCCGCTGGAATTGTGGGATTCGCCGCCCTTCGATCCTGTTTTGAAGAACGGCTACGTCTATGCGCGCGGCGCAACCGACAACAAAGGACAGATTCTCGCGCACATTCTCGGCATCCAGGAGACGCTCGAGAAAGAGGGCGATCTGCCGGTTAACCTCCATCTGATTATCGAAGGCGAAGAGGAAATCGGGAGCGGGAATCTCGGGAATTTCCTCTCGAATAACCTGGAAGCATTGCGCTGCGATGTCGTGGTCGTTTCCGACACCGGCATGGTCGCGAAAGGCGTCCCCACGTTGAGCTACGGCCTCCGCGGCGTGACAGCGCTCGAGATTAAGATCACGAGCGCGAAGATGGATTTGCACTCCGGCATGTTCGGTGGAGCGGTCGCGAATCCGATCACTGCGCTGGCGCAATTGCTCGCGACTTTGCACGACAAAAACGGCCACGTCGCGATCGATGGCTTCTACGACAAGGTCAAGCCGCTCGAAGATTGGGAGCGGGAAATGTGGCGAAAACTGCCGCTCGACGGCGACAAGGAGATATTGGAAGAAACGGGATCGCCAGCGCTCTTCGGCGAAGAAGGTTACAGCACGCTCGAGCGACTCTGGGCCCGGCCGACCGCGGAGATCAACGGCATCGGCGGCGGCTATCAGGGGCCGGGGACGAAGACGGTAATCGCGAGCCACGCGATGGCGAAGATCACATTCCGCCTCGTTCCGAATCAGGACGGTCCGGAAATTCTCGAGCTCGCCAAGATGCATCTTCGCAAACATTTGCCGCCCGGCGTGACGATGGAAATCACCGATGGTCACAGCGGTCCGTGGTATCTGACGGACCCGCATTCGGCAGTCGGCCAGGCGGCGCAGCGTGCGCTCCGCGAAGCCTTCGATGGCAAGGAGCCGGCGCTAATCCGCGAGGGCGGCAGTATTCCGATCACGTCGCAATTCCGGACGATCATGGGGGTCGAGACTTTGCTGCTCGGTCTGGCACTGGCGGACTGCCGCGCGCATTCGCCTAACGAGAACTTTCCGCTCGAGAATTTCGACGCCGGGATTCGCCTGAACAAAGCCATCCTGCAGGAACTCGCCAAATGACGTGGGGCAGGCGCGACATTGCCACAGCGGTGTCGCTGGCCCTGGCGTTTGCGCTCGTCAATTTGCCCGCCCGCGTTCACGCGGAAGAGGGCTTCGGCAGCAAGATAAAGAAGATCTTCGAGCCGACGCCCGCACCGAAGAAGCGCAAAAGCTCCACAGCAAAGAAATCAGCGGCTTCACCGAAACCTTCGGCGAGTCCGAAAGCTTCAGCGACCGCTTCGCCGAAGTCGAAGAGCACGCCGGAACCCGAAGAAACACCAAAACCGTCCGCCTCGCCGAAGCGCAAAGGCTCGACAAAAGCTTCTCCTTCACCCACCGCAAGCCCCACGCCCTCGGAAACGCCGAGCCCGAGCCCGAGCCCGAGCCCGAAGAGCTCTCCGTCCGCTTCGGCCAAGAGCAAAAAGAAGAAAGGTGCGCCGACGCCGGAGCCGAGTCCCAGCGCATCATCTTCAGCGTCGCCTGCTACATCCGTCAGTCCATCGCCTAAGGAGACACCTGCGCTCGACGCCACTCCGATCAAGAAACCGAATCCAACCGGTGCGTCGATTACGCCCGAAGACATCGAGGGCCTCGAAACCTATAAGCCGGAAGTGCGGAAGATCGTCGACGTTGCACTCGGCCTGACCGCGAAAAATCTCGCCTATAAATACGGATCAGCTGATCCATCCACCGGCGGAATGGATTGCTCGGGGTTCGTCTATTACGTGCTGACTCAGAATGGCGCGAAGGACGTGCCACGGGATGCCAGCGGCCAATACTCCTGGGTGCGGAAGGCCGGTAAATTCCAGGCCGTCATCAGCCGGAGCGACGACACATTCGAGCTCGCGGAGTTAAAGCCCGGCGACCTGCTCTTCTGGACCGGCACGTACGACGTGCAAAAGGATCCGCCGATCACACATGCGATGATTTATCTCGGGCGGGAGAAGACGACGAAGCAGCGCGTCATGGTCGGGGCAAGCGACGGCCGAACGTATCACGGCGAATCGCGCTACGGCGTCGGCGTCTTCGACTTCAAGGTGTCGCGCTCCGGCGGGGGCACGCGCGAAGGACGGACGCCGACGTTTATCGGCTACGGACGTGTGCCGGGGCTGGGCGACGGCTGAACAATTGCGGCGGTGTGGGTAAACGCGCCGTCATGATATTTCTTAGCCGCAAACAGCAGGACGAAGAGGAGCAGTAGCGTAACGACAGTGCGCTGCTCCGCGAGCGTAAGCTCGAAAGTCGCGAGGAAGCCTTTCACTTCGCGGCGTAGCGAATCGGATCGGTCACGCCCGTTACAAGGAAACCGGCGAGGCGGAGCTCGCACGAATCGCACTTACCGCAGGCTGCGCCGTCTGGCGCGGGATCGTAGCAGCTGTGCGTCAGGGCGAAATCGACGCTGAGTTCCAGACCGCGGCGCACGATGTCAGCTTTCGAAAGTCGGAGTAGCGGAGCGTGAATGCGCATCCCGCGGCCTTGCACGCCCGCCTTGGTCGCGAGGAGGGCGACGTGCTGAAAGGCATCGAGGAACTCCGGGCGACAATCCGGATAACCGCTGTAATCCACCGCGTTGACGCCGATGAAGATGTCGGCCGCGCCGATGACTTCCGCGAAAGCCAGCGCATATGAGAGGAAGATGGTGTTACGGGCCGGCACATAGGTTGCCGGGATGCCGTCGTCTCGAGCGACGTCGAGGGATCCCGTGGCAGGACGGATCGCGGATTCCGCGGGGTTCCTCGACTTCGCTTCGCTCCGCTCGGAATGACCATGTGGCACGTCGATGGCATCATCGGTCAGCGCACTGCCGCCGAAAATGCGGAGATCAATCGCAGCGATACGATGGTCGAATACTCCCATGGAAACAGCCACACGGCGCGCCGCCCCGATCTCGACCGCGTGCCGCTGGCCGTATTCGAAAGACAATGCGTGCGGCTCAAAACCGTCGCGTTTGCAAAGCGCGAGCGTCACTGCTGAGTCGAGCCCGCCGCTCAGCAGCACGACCGCCGGCTTCATGAACGTTTCGGCGGCGGAAACTCAGCCTTCACGGTCAGCGCAATGCCGCCACGCGCGGAAAATTCGGCGGTCACAACCGCTTCGCGCGGCGCGGTCGCGGCGACGAAATCATCCAGGATCCGATTCGTGACGGCTTCATTAAACGCGCACTGATTACGAAAAGAAGCCAGGTAAAATTTCAGTGACTTGCTCTCGACGCAGAGCTTGTGCGGCACGTATTCGATGACGATGTGCGCGAAGTCCATTTGCCCTGTGACGGGGCAGAGCGAGGTGAAATCCGAAGTCTCAAAGCGAATGCGATAAGGCCGTTTTGACGGGCTCGGGAATGTCTCGAGCTGCGCTTCATCCGGCGACGCTGGTAGCCGCGCTTCGCTGCTCCCGAGGAGAGTCAGCGGTTTGTCTTTTGTTTTCGCCACGACGTTCAGTAGCGCGGACGCATCCGCGGTTCAATCAATCCGGCGGCCGCAGCATCGGATTATTCAGCGCGCGTTCGCGATCGCCCGGCTTGCTGTAGTTCCAATAATCGACCTTCAGATTGCGCTTCAGCTTCAGCTTCGTGCCGTCGGCGGCGTTCCATTCCCGCAGCACATGGGGAAACCAGCGATCGAGCAGGAAATGGTCGATGCCGGCGGCGTGCTTCACTGCGACATCGATGACGCGCTCGGTCGAGGTGAAGGAGACTTTTGCCGGCTGGAATGAGAACGCGTCCTTCTTCGAATTAATCGCCGAGCCGGCGAGCTGGATGTCGAACTCGTCACGCCCTTTCGCGAAGTCGATCGTGCGCACGATCCATGGCAGTTCGTCGTAAAAATAACCGTTCGCCGGCGGCTTCACCTCTTCCTGTCCGTTTGCCATGCCGTCCCAATAGGTGCGCCATTCGTACGTGAAGGCGTCACCGTTCCGCCGCGCTTCCTTGTAGGTGTTCCCGCAGCTGTCGTTGCTCGTGAGCGAGAACTTCAGGAGCTGCGCGTTATCAACGCGCCAGAAATTCGAGTGCATCTGCTGATACAGTTCGAGCCCCGTCGGCACGTGCAGGATCTGGTTTAACTTCAGCACGTTTGTCGTCTCGGCCCGCTTCGGATCGTCGGATTTTACGAGCTGCTTCGTGTCGAACGGCTCACGCACGAGAATGTGCAACACCTCACATTCGCGCGGCGCGCCATAGCGGACGATTTGCGCGCCGTAGATGTTGTACTCCGCTTTACCGTCAGCCCAGTAGCTGTCGTTTTGCAGCAGAGCAGGGGAGAACTGCGCGTGGGTCGTGGCGATTGTCGCTGCTAGTGCGGAAACGAGGAGAAGGCGACGCATATGGAGAGGAAACATCGAAGGTCGCCCGTTTCAAATCAGAAGGTCGCGCACGACCTAATTGGACGTGGACGTTCGGCGTTGAGCGTTCGACGTTCTTGCCATGAGCGACTGTGACGAAAACTGTGCTTGCGAGCACGAGCACATGGCGACCGGCGTGGCGAATCCGGCGGTGATTGACATGTTCGGTCTCGATGGCCGGACCGATCAGGTTCTGCTGGTGATGAAAGAAGAGCGGCCTTGGGATGCGTCGGATCTGCGGCTGCACGAGCTGCAGGAGAAGTTCAACGCTTACGTTTCTTTTTTGCTCGATGGCGAGATGATCGCGGAACATCCGGAGCTCTCAGGGAAGAGAGCTCGGATCGAGTTGCAGTGCGCGGAGATGCCGGATGAGCGCGCGCTGGAGTTGCTCGGGATGATTCACGATCAACTGGAGCTGCAGGAGATCGGGATGGAAGTGGTCGTTCCTGAGGCCGGCGGCTGCGGCGGTGGTTGCACCTGCGACGGCGGCTAATCGCCACGCTCCCGGATCGGTCATCCTGAGCGGAGTAAAACGCAGTCGAAGGATTTCCCAGTTGGTCTCGCGTCACGCGGGTCACTTGAAGCAGCGCGAATGCGCGGACGTTGTGGTGCGTTTGCCGTAAGGCCCAACGCAGCCCGCGTACGCGAGATCCTTCGACCGTCTTCGCGACTCAGGATGACGGAGCCGTGCGCGCGACACGGGCTGGGGAACGATCAGTATTTGATGAACGAAACCACCGGCGCCGGCAGCAGCTTGTCGCGCCCATGCAGAAACTCGAGCTCGATCAGGAACTGCGCTTCAACGAGTACGCCACAGACCTTTTCGATCAGCGTCACCGCGGAGGCGGAGGTGCCGCCCGTCGCGAGCAAATCATCAATCAGAACGATGCGTTCGCCGCGGTTCACGCTGTCGATGTGCATCTCCATTTCCGCTTCGCCGTACTCGAGGGTGTAAGCGGCGCTTTCGGTCTTATAAGGCAGCTTTCCTTTTTTGCGGATCGGCACGAGGCCGATGCCGAGCTCGTAGGCGACCGCGGACCCAAACAGAAAGCCGCGCGCGTCGATGCAGACCACCTTATCGATCTCCATCTCGCGGCAGCGCGCGAGAAAAAGATCAATCG
>JALYXP010000213.1 GCA_030947045.1 Verrucomicrobiota bacterium
GCCATCGTTTGCGATAGGTCCCCTTTCGCAACCGCGCCGATGACGCGCGCCATCTCACTCGTCGGATGAACGAGATCGCCGATCAGGCCATTGACCGAGCCGATCGCTTCGGCCCAGCATTCCGAGACGTCGCCAAGCGAAGCGCGCTGGCTGATGCGCCCCTCTTTGCCAACGACCTGACCGATGCGGTCGAGCTCACGAGCCATGCGCTGGTTCATGCCGATGACGTCGTTGAAGACGTCGGCAATTTTACCGGCGTTGCCGGTCCAATTCTCGGGCAGTCGCGCGCCGAAGTCGCCGCGTTTGAAAGCAGAAAGCGCCTTAAGCAAGGCGCCTTCGTCGAGCTCGGTTCGCTTAAGACGCGATCCGTTTCCGGTGGAGGTTAATTCCGTGGAGCCAGGCAGGGGATTACTTTTCTTCATGATGAGTGTGAGCAGCGTCCCGGGTAGTGGAGAAGGAAACGGTCGTGGCGGGGAGAGCTACGATCGTCGTGTACATTCGCGGGTACCATCGTTGGTGGCCTTGATACGGCGTAGATCATTCAGGCTGAAATCGTCACCATTGAGCCGTTCGCAGCAGTTCGCCAGTTACGTCGCAGCAGGAATTAATCCAACTTAAACCCTTCCGCTAGTGTGATGGCGGTCGATCGAGCGAGGCGCCAAACGACAGCTAGAGACTCTTGCGCATCCGGCGAACGAACCGCTGGACCCCGAGCAAGATTGCGAGGCCAACGGCGATGGTTGATCCCGCGGCTGGCTCCGGCACGCTCGGCAGCTCCTC
The DNA here is from genome assembly GCA_030947045.1 of Verrucomicrobiota bacterium. Lineage (GTDB taxonomy): Bacteria > Verrucomicrobiota > Verrucomicrobiia > Chthoniobacterales > UBA10450 > JACCTI01. The sequence continues at coordinate 781 of JALYXP010000213.1, forward strand.
GGCCGCGAAACCGGAGGTAATATCCGAAGCGGTGCCGCTACCCGCGGAGCCTCCGATTCCGTTTAGCCGCATGGCGGCTGCGAAGTTCGCTATGGCTTCAGGAAGGGTATCCGGCGTGAGGTTACCTGCCGCGGCGACTTGCTCCGCCTCCGTAGGCAGCGGCTGGTGCGCGGTGAGTTTGGTCGCTCCTTCGCCCAGAGTGAGTAGCGCTCGGTGGCCAGATACCGCGGCCACATTTTCGGCCTGCGCCGCAGCGTAATCGTGCCGCTCGCCGAGCGCGGTATTTTCGGCTGCTGCGGGACGTTGGTAGATCAATTCCGGAGCGGAAGGCCCGATGGTCAGCGGATGCTCCGGACCGGTGAAGGAAAGGTGTGCGAGGAAGAGACCTCCTGCGAAAGCGAGGAACGTGAGGCCGAAAATCGCTCCGCCGGTCCCGCTAAAAAATCGCGCCGATGCAGCGAGGTACGCATGTCGCGCCGGTTGCCTGACGCGACGGTGAAAAGCGGCAAACGCAGCAGCGATCGCTGGATCGAATCCTCCCCCGTATGTCCGGTCCGCCTGCCTGTTGCCTGTTGGATGACTCGAGGGAAGCTCCGCGTTTGCCATAGCGCCGATCTTCCATTGAGCAGAAAGTATTCCGCCCAAAGGAAGCGTGGCGGCTTTGCGAAACAAATTCCGCCGCCGAAAGGGCGGCCGCCTAAACCGCGCGTCCGTCGATTTCCGCCAGCTCCGCTTCGACCATCTCCCGCACGAGCTCTGCGAACGGCCGCGTCGCGCGCCAGCCAAGAATCCGTTCGATCTTCGCGGGCGAACCAACCAAGTCGCCGGGCTCGGCTGGCCGGTCGAACGCCGGATTGTGCCGCACGAAGTCATCCGGCCGCAGATTCACCACCCTGAACGCCGCTTCTACGAACTCGCCGACCGAATGCGTCTGGCCCGTCGCGACGATGTAATCATCCGGCGTGTCGTGCTGCATCATCAGCCACATCGCCCCGACGTAATCCTGCGCATGGCCCCAGTCGCGCCGGCTCGTCAGGCTGCCGAGCAGCAGCTCGCGGTCGAGCCCTCGCGCGATGCGCGCGACGACCCGGGCGATCTTCCGCGTGACAAAATTTTCGCCGCGCCGAGGCGACTCGTGGTTGTAGAGAATGCCGTTGCAAACAAAGAGGCCGTACGAGCTGCGGTAGACGCGCGCCAACTGCGTCGCGAACGCCTTCGCACAACCGTATGGATTCGCGGGCCGCAGCGGCGTTTCCTCGGTCTGCGGCGCTTCAGACGCGGTGCCAAAGATCTCGGCGCTCGACGCGTGATAAATCCGCACCGGCTGCTTTTGATCGCGACAAATTTCGAGCAGCCGCAGGGTCGCCATTCCGACTTCTTCGCAGGTCGACTCTGGAATTTCGAAACTCAATCCAACATGGCTCTGACCAGCGAGATGGTAGACCTCGGCCGGCTGCACTTTTGCGAAAATGCGGCGTAACGTCGTTCCGTCCGTGAGGTCGCCATAATGAAGAAACAACCGCTCACCGGCGCCGCCGTCGGCGCGCAAATGTTCGATGCGCGAGCGCAGGAGATTGCTCGTGCGACGAACGACACCGTGCACAATGTAGCCTTTCGCGAGCAACAACTCGGTCAGGTAGGAGCCGTCCTGACCGGTAATGCCGGTGATGAGTGCGATCTTCGGTTCAGCTGCCATCGGCGGCTGCTATTCTTTCGCTGGCGCGCACAAGAGCAAGCGAAACTCCGCTTCCATTAGGGTCGCCTGCGCGACAAGGTCGAACGTTTAGCTCACATTACGTCAGATTGCCCGGACGCCGAATGACGGACCCGCGCGGACCCGCGCTGGCGAAGCCGCTAATTTACATCCTTTCACTTACCATTGTGGTGCCTAATCTTTGGCCGAATCGCTCACACCCGAGCCATTAAAAGCATGACCATCCGCATTCTCGTCACTGGCGGGACGTTCGACAAAGAATACGACGAACTTACCGGCACGCTCCGGTTCAAGGATAGCCACATCGCTGAGATGTTGCGCCTCGGTCGTTCTCGCGTGGAGGTGACGATCCGGACCGTGATGATGATCGACAGTCTCGAAATGACCGAGAGTGATCGCGCAGCAATTGTGCAGAATTGCCTGCAGAGTCCTGAGGACCGCATCGTCATTACACATGGCACCGACACGATGACCGAGACAGCGGCGGCGATTGCGAAGGCGGCGACTGGCAAGACGATCGTGCTGACCGGCGCGATGGTACCCTACGCGTTCGGCAGCTCCGACGGGCTCTTTAACCTGGGCAGTGCGCTCTCTTTCGCGCAGCTTCTGCCGCCCGGCGTTTACATCGCGATGAACGGCAAATGCATCCCATGGGATCGCTGCCGCAAGAATCGACAGCTCGGAGAATTCGAAGAGCTAACGCCGCCGCCGACAGCGTGATCTCCCGCATCGTTCTTGCGCTGCTCCTTTCGCTGGCGTCAATGGCGCACGCCGTAGAGCTGCCGTCGTTCTTCAAAGGCGTTACCGTCTCCTGCCAGACGTGGGGCACCGAATGGCAGACGCCTGAGATGGCGCAGACGCTCGATGAATTGCAGTCGTTAGGCGCGAATAGCTTCGCGATCCATCCCTACGCGCGGATCACGAACGACGGCCACGTCATCTTCCGCACGATCAATGACAACCGGCACATCAGCGTGCCGCTCGATTGGGCGCAGGAGCGCGGCATGTCCGCGATGGTGATTCCGCACATCGCCTACTGGGGTTCGAAGTTTAAATGGCGCGGCGAGATTAACTTCGCGACGCCGGAAGAGTGGGATCGCTTCTTCGCTGAGTACGAGGCCTGGATAGTGGAGATGGCGCGAATCGGCGAGGCACATCACGCGGCGATCTTCTGTGTGGGGCTGGAATTCACGCACGCGCAGAAGTTCACTGAGCGTTGGCTGCACATCATTGCGGCGGTGCGGCAGGTTTACTTCGGGAAGCTGACGTATGGCGCGAATTGGAACGAATATGAGGCGGTGAAATTCTGGGACGCGCTCGATTACCTCGGCGTCCTCGCCTACTTTCCGCTCGCGCAGACGGTGAATCCGAGCGCGACCGAAATCGCGCGTGGCTGGGAAAAACGCGCCGACGAGCTGGACCGCTTTTCTCAGCGCAACGGCGGGAAGCAGTTCCTCTTTGTCGAGATTGGTTACAACGATTGTGCGCACGCTGCGGCCGAGCCGTGGAGCTTCGCGACCGGCGGGGAACATGGCGCTGAGATTCAGCAACGATGCGTCGAGGCGGCCTTGTCGTTAACCGGGAAACACCGCTTTCTTGCCGGCATGTTCTTCTGGAAATGGTTCGCTGCGTTACCGCACCACCACGAAGAAGATTTCTGCATTCAGACGCCAGAGATCAAAGCGTTGCTGGCGAAGTATTGGCGCTAGACCTTTCGCCCGAACTTCTTCTCCAGCTCGCCTAACGAAATCTCGATCATCGTCGGCCGCCCGTGCGGACAGCAATATGGCAGCTCGCACGCGAGCAGATCGCGAATCAGCCGTTCCACTTCGAGATAGCGCAGCGGGTCATTCGCCTTCACCGCGTGACGGCAAACCGTCTTCGCAATCATGTCTTCGCCGAGCCGTAGCGCCGAGCTGCTGTTGCTCATCGTGCGAAGGCCATCGATCACCTCGCGCACAAACGCCGCTGCGTCGGTCGCATGGAGAAAGGTCGGAAGGCTATCGATCTTAAACGTCTGCGCGCCGAACGGCTCAATCCCGATACCCATCTTCTGCAACGCTGCGAGATTCCGCTCCACCCACTCGGCATCGCGCGGTGCAAGATCGAACGTCTGCGGCAAGAGCAAGCGTTGCGACGGCACGCCCTCTTCCTCCATGCGCCGCCGCAGCTCCTCGAATAACACGCGTTCGTGCGCGGCATGTTGATCGACGAGCACCAGCCCGTTCGCGTTCTCCATTAGCACGTAGAGTTTGTTCAGGACTCCGATGATCTGGAACTCGTTGTTAGCCGGCGCGGTAGTCCAGCTGTCTCTTCCGAACTCGGGCGGCGCCGCAGCAGAGGCGTTTGGGTCAAACGCCGGACGCGCCATGTGTGACGCAGTCGATCGTATCTCGAGCGGGAGTGACTCAGAGGCAGCTTCAGGCGCAGGAGCGGCGAATGCGCCGAGAGCAGCCACGGCCTCGACTTCGTCGGGCGCAGGCGCACGGAATTGCTGTTGCCATGCGTTACGCCCACTCTCCAGCGTCGCCTGCACGGCTGCGACGACCGCTTCCCGCACGCTCGCTGGATCGCGAAATCGGACTTCACGTTTCGCTGGATGCACGTTCACGTCGACGGCCGCGGGATCCATCTGCAGAAACAGGAACGTCACCGGGAATTGGCCCTTCATCAGCGCGGTGTGATACCCCTCGCGCAACGCCGCGCTCAGCACCGGGCTCTCGATCGCGCGGCCATTCACAAACACCAGCTGCTGGCCGCGCGTCGACCTGCTCAGGCCCGCCTGCCCGATCAAACCGGAAATTTCCATCCCGTCGCGTCGAGGTTGCGCCTGCACTTCGAGCAACCTCTCGACGAGCTCCGCGCCGTGCAGATCACGAATGCGGTCACGCAATGAGTGGACGGCCGGCAGCTGCAGCACGACACGTTCATCCCGCACGAAAACGAACGCCACATGCGGGTGGCCGGTCGCCTGCAGGTGGAGCTGATGCTCAACGTTGCGGCTCTCCGTGTTTTCCGAACGGAGAAACTTTCGACGCGCCGGCAGATTATAGAACAACGACCGCGCCTCGATCTGCGTTCCCGGCGCTTCGCCGCCATCGCGCACCGTCTCAATTCGCCCGCCGGAAACGACGATCTCACTCCCGACAACTGCGCCAGTCTCTCGCGTCGTGAGACGGAATCTCGAGACGCTCGCGATGCTGGGCAAGGCTTCGCCGCGGAAGCCAAGCGTGCCGATTGCCGCGAGATCAGCCGATGAACGAATCTTGCTCGTCGCATGCCGCTCCAGGCAGAGCAGCGCATCGTCACGATCCATCCCGCAACCGTCGTCGACCACGCGCACGGACGAAATCCCGCCACGCCGGATGCTCACTTCGATCTTGCTGGCACCCGCATCAAGACTGTTCTCGACCAGCTCCTTCACGACTGAAGCCGGACGCTCGACCACCTCGCCCGCAGCCACCTGGCTCGCCAGGATTTCGGAGAGAAGTTGGATGCGGCTCATCGAGTGTGGAACTTTAGCTCGTCATTCCGAGCGAAGTCGAGGAACCCCGTGGCGCTACCCGGTGTGACGCCACGGGGTCCCTCGACTTCGCTCGGGATGACAACCGTGCGCGCCGCCGCAAGTTTGACTTGCCCGACCCGCGCACTAATTTCAACGCACCGATGATCACCGTGACCGACACTGCGGTCGGACAGCTCCGTTCGCTGCTCGAAGCGAGCGATAATGCCGAAGGCAAAGGCCTCCGTGTTGCGATCGCAAAGGGTGGTTGCTCGGGCTTGCAATACGAGATGACACTCGACGCCCCAAAAGGTGACGACGCGGTCGTCGCTCGTGATGGCGTATCGTTTCTCGTAGACCCCGAAAGCGCGCAACTGCTGAGCGGCGCGACTCTCGATTACCATGACGGGCTCACCGGCACCGGTTTTCAGATCCTGAACCCGAATGCCGCGCGGACATGCGGCTGCGGCACTTCCTTCGAACCGGCGGCGCGGCCAGCGTGATCGATTCTGCGGCTGGGCGCGTCTAGATGGATCACACGCTTTTCCGGTACGACGAGCCGTATGGCCGCGGTCCCCGGCGGCGGGTAAATTTCTTTGGCTGGACGATTGCGATCCTGCTTTTGATCGGCGTCACGCTCGCCGTCTGGCTCGGAAGCTATTACATCTTCAATCAACCGGAACGGCCGGACAGCTACCGCATCCTGCAGAAGCTGCACAAGCTGGAACAGCCGAAGCGCTTCCAATTAACCGCCGCGCCCGCCGGCGAGTTCCTCAATCCGCAGAAGCTGCACGAGCGCTACAGCAACATGCGCCCGGCCGAGCTGGCAAAGGTCAATGCCGAGCTCGCGCGCAATTACATCCGCAACTACGAGGGCGTCGAGGGTCACATCCCGTATATCGTTGGCCGCTTCACGATCATGGACGCGCGCGTCCTTGGGCCGAACGATCTTTTCTCGTCCGGCATGGTCGCGCTCACGAGCGCCGTCGATTACGGCGAGCTGCTAATGGAACATGTGTATCCGTCAGACCCTCAGGCCGTCCCGTTAATAAAAGAAACGCTCGCCACCGGTCTTGAGATCAAGCTCGAGCGCGCGCACGATCTTTCGGTGGTGTTGCATGCGGAGAGGCTGAAAGACGGCCGCGTGCTGCTGACGACGGTGCCGTTGCTCTACGGCACTTACACTGTGACCCAAGGGCGTGGCACGTTCAGCTTGGAGCCGCCGTATGATCTGAACATGGCCGCGGGCTGGCCGCTGTATAAAGATAATCTGCGGCACGAGGCGGAGGCCCGCTACGCGAGCTACCGCGAGAAATCGGTGCCGGCTGGACAGGCCGTGGCGATTCCCGGCCTCGCGCCACCAACCGCGACCGCGGCCCCGGTGAACGCGCTCGTCCGCGTGGAATCGGCCGTTGCAGTGGAACCGCCGAAGG
>JALYXP010000225.1 GCA_030947045.1 Verrucomicrobiota bacterium
GCCTGGAACGAGCTAATCACGTCGTCCGGTCCGGACTCGGTGAAGAAGCATTCGTAGAAACCCGGGCCCAAGTCCCAATGATCGCCTTTGTAATGCTCGTCGCGATAGAAGCGCCAGACGCCGCTGACGACGATGAGCGAGCTGATACGATCGTTCCAATAGTCGCCGAGATAATGAAAGCTGAGATTCGTCCGCGCATAGGCACCCTTGAACCCGGCATGGTCGTAAATCACCACCTCCGGCAGGCGAAAGTTTCCCTCCACCGGCTTGTCATGCATCATCTCGGCGGCGCACGCGTGGTAGCTCAGCGGCCCGGCTTTCCACTTCGTGTCGATGATGCAGCCGTTGTCAGGTGAAAGCTCAGTTTTAGCGATTTCTCTCATAGCGAATGCGATTGGAACAGAGATGCGGCGACTCGTCCAGCGTTGATCGGCGGGGAAATTGCAGCCTCTCAGCGGCCCGCGATCGCCTCGCGCGGGCAGAAGTTACTAATGTCGACATCGTGTTGCTGACGGATGCTGTAGACCGGCGTCGTCAGCGCGAAGAGCACCTTTAGCTTGGCGTGCCCGAGGATCTCATCCGGCGTGATCAGTTCATATTGAATGGAGAGATCTTTCAGGACCGCGAAGATCCAGAGCAGCTGAAAAGGCCGCGTCAGGTGCATGTCGAATTTCACGAGCTTGTTGCGTGACTCGCTTACCCAAGCCGTGCCCGAGATCGCATCGAGAAATCGGTCGGCGGTATTCTTCTCCGGCTGATGCGGGCGCGGTTTGAAGTCGATGCGGCGCGCTCGCTCGCCGGCCACGTCGTCGGTGCCGGTGACGTTGAATTCGAAGCGCTCCGCAATGTGGTGATCCGCTGCGAACTGCGGGAGCGTCACCTCTTTCTCGTCGTCCTCTTTTTTGTTCTCCTTGTCGTCCGGGAACCGCACTTTTCCTTCGATCTCGCGCGATAGGAACGTCATCGGTCGTTTATCGCCCGGCCGCACAATCGCCGTTGCCCGCGCCGTTCCGCGCAGATGTCCGCGCCCGTCCCATTCCTGCACGCGCATCGTCGTGTCGTATTGCAATATCGGCAGCTGCTTGCGGAAGCTCTCGGCCTCCTGGAGCGCGCGGTCGAGCATACGGCCTACTTCGGGATCAACGGGCTCTGCCGGGGCGCGAGAGATTAGCGCCAGCCCGACAACCACGATCGTCGCGAGCAGGCCGACGTTAGATCGCGTGCTCGCGATTATCCGACCGCAGGCGAATCGTTTTGCTTTGCAGGTCATGTGACGCACGAATGAAACGCACCGTCTTGCTCTTCGCGCGCATCAAGATCGAATCCGTAATCGTGTTTGGCCCTTCCGTTTTCACGCCCTTCAGCAACGCACTGTCGCTGATGCCGGTCGCGCAGAAAATGATGTTCTCGCCGTGCGCCAAATCATCCGCATGGAAGACGCGGCCGAGATCTTTTTCGTAACCGTCCGCGACTAATTGCGCGCGCTCTTTCTCGTCACGCGGCCACATCACGCATTGCATGTCGCCGCCGAGACATTTGATCGCCGCTGCCGCGAGAACCGCTTCCGGCGAGCCGCCGATTCCGAGATAAACATCGATGCCGCTCCCAGCGATCGCGGGCCCGATGGCCGCTGCGATGTCGCCATCGCTGATCATGCGGAGTGACGCACCGACGCGGCGGATTTCCGCCACCATCTCCTTGTGCCTCGGGCGATCGAGCATCATCACGACGACATCCTGCACGCGCTTGTTCAACGCCTGCGCGATGGTGAGCAGAATCTCCTCGATCGGGCTCTCGATCTTCAACGTTTCGATGCCCGCGATCTTCATCGCACGCGTGACCGTTGGCCCGTACGACAGCTTCATCATATAGAACGACGGCACATCGCGGAGCGCGACCTTCACGCCTTCTTCCGGACTCGCGGCTGCGATACACGCGATCGAGTTTGGCATCCCTTTCGAGATGTTCGTGGTGCCGTCAATCGGATCGAGCGCGATGTCGAAGCGCGGCGCACCCGGCATCCAGGTGCCGAGATGTTCACCTTTAAAAATACCCGGTGCGTCGTCCTTAATCCCTTCGCCGATCACGACCTCGCCGCAGATATTCATCAGGTCGAACATCCCGCGAATCGCGTCGCACGCGGCGGCATCAGCCAGCTCCTTCTCGCCGCGCCCGAGCCACTGCATCGAGTTCAACGCAGCGGCTTCGGTCGCGCGGACGAAATCGAATTCAATGATGCGCTCGATGTCGTGATATTTCTGGCGTGGCAGGCGTGGCATGACGGTGACGGAGTGTGGCGGGAGTCACGCCCGCTGACAAGACTGGCGCCGCGCGATTGACGCGCATGACCCAACTGCTACATCGGGAGCAATGCCTGGAGATCCGCGATGACGCCTGTCACGTCCGGCGAGAATCCGTTGCGCGCGCAGCTCGACATGACGTTGCGGGAATGGGTCGAGCGTTACCAGCGCGAGATCGTCTTCGAGAACGTCCGGTATCGTGGCGTCCTGACGTGGAAGAACGTGCTCGATCTCTGGGTTTATCAGGAAATCATTTGGGAAACGGGCGTCGAAGTGGTGGTCGAAATTGGAGTACGGCACGGCGGGACGACGTTGTGGTTGTCGGATACGATGAGGAACTTTGCCGGCGAAGGCGCGAGCGTGGTCGCCATCGACATCGAGCGGCCGGCGATCGAGCTGCCGCGCAATGTCACGTTTCTGGTCGGCGACAGCATTGCGCCGGAAACGATCGAGCAGGTGCATGAACTCTGCCGCGGCCGGCGCACCATGGTCATGGCGGACGGCAACCATGAGGCTGCGCACGTTCTCCAGGAGATGAGGTTGTATGGGCCCATCGTTTCGC
>JALYXP010000272.1 GCA_030947045.1 Verrucomicrobiota bacterium
AAATGATCGAAGGCAAAGGTGATCAAAGGTTTCTGGAAGATCGGGACAAGTGGCTTCGGCAGATCCTCTGTGAGCGGTCGCAAACGCGTGCCGAGGCCAGCGCCGAGCACAAAGGCCTGCGTGATCATGCGAGCCACCAAACACTAGCGCTTCAGGTAAAGCGTCTTCGTTCTGAAATCGATGATTGCGCTATGGCGCCGCAGAATGTCCGACCCGAGCAGACCCGCTACCGGCGGCGTTGCATCGAGCAGGCCGTCGCGAATCAGATCTTCGAGATCAATCACGCCGACCTCTTTCTTATTCATCTCGAGCGAGCCGATCGCGAACTGATTGATGGTGGCAATCTGCACGCCGCGGCCTTTCAGGTTCACGCCCGCGGAGGTGAACGCCGTCTTCCGTAGCGGGAGCTTCATCCGCCGGACAAAACGTTGATTCAAGAGCGTGCTGAACGCCCCGGAATCGACGAGCAGTTTCGTGCGCTGACCGTTCAGACGGCTGTCGACGTAGAGATTATAGCCTGCGCTCAGGGACATCGGCACCTTGGTAAATCCGCGGTAGTTGGTGCCCGGCGCGGGACCGCGCACGCTCGGATCGATCTTCAGCGTCAGGATCTGCGCGCGACAATCGAGCACCGCCTCGGTCGGGAATAGAATGTCCGCCCCGATGATTCCGTCGATCGCCTGTTCCTTCATTAACTTCGCCGCGCGATAAGAACCGCCGAGATCGATCGCGACCATCGGCTCGTCGACCAGCACGAGCGCGCCGAGCTGCATATTCTTGGCAACGGCCACGCGATTGAAGCTGCCATTGATGCGAAGCCGGCGCGGCAACTGTGAGTTCGCACTCAATTCCGTCAGTCCAAAATGCTCGACGCGATTTAACGCGATCGCGCTCACCGGAGCGCCGGTGTCAACGCCGAGAAGCGCTGGCTTACCGTTGATGAACGCGCGGACAAGCAGGTGGTTCTGCCGCGAGCGCTCCAGCGGCAACGCCTGAAACTGCGGGTGGCGCGCTGGCGCTTCTGCAGGCGGACGTGACGCCAGACGATTCGACGCCGCAACTGCAGGAAGGGAGAGCGCAAAGAGCAGTAGCGCGTGAAAAATTAGCGAGAGGCGACGGAACACGCGCGGATGATAGCACCATGGCGTCGCAGGCGAAAACGCTTGCTTGCGCAGACCCGACTCGTTATTCGAACGCAATCGAACCGCTCGCAAACAGCCCGCGCACGACAGAGCCAACGGTAAAGAAGGACGGGGAATTCATCCGCGGGCTCGGGTTACTCGACTCTACGATGCTGGTAGCGGGATCGATGATCGGCTCCGGCGTTTTCATTGTCTCTTCGATCATCGCGCGGCAGGTCGGATCGCCTGGCTGGTTGTTGGTCGTGTGGGTTGTCACCGGCCTCTTGACGCTGATGGCCGCGCTCTCTTACGGCGAGTTGGCCGCGATGATGCCGAAGGCCGGTGGACAGTATGTTTACCTGCGCGAAGCGTTCTCGCCGCTCTGGGGTTTTCTCTACGGCTGGACGTTATTTCTTGTCATCCAGACCGGCACTATCGCGGCGGTCGCGGTCGGGTTCGCGCGCTACATGGGCGTGCTCGTTCCGTGGGTTTCGGAGACAAAGTATCTGGTCGCGCCGATTCGCTTCGGCGGCTACGCGCTCTCGCTCTCGACGGCGCAGCTTGTCGGCCTCGCGATGATCGCGCTGCTAACATTCATGAACACGCGCGGCCTGAAGCTCGGAAAGCTCGTGCAGAACGTCTTCACCACCGCCAAGACTGGCGCGCTGATCGCGCTGATCCTCCTCGGAATCATCGTCGGCATCCGATCCGGCGCAGGCGCGGTGAACTTCAGCGACTTCTGGACCCTGCGCGGGAACCTCCAGGATGTCGGGCAAGGCCTCACCGCCGTAACAGCATTCGGCCTCTTCGTCGGGATCTGTGTCGCGCAGACAAATTCGCTCTTTTCCGCGGACGCCTGGAATAACATCACCTTCACCGCGGGCGAAGTGAAGAACCCGCGCCGCAACGTGCCGCTCTCGCTCGCACTGGGAACGATCCTCGTCATCGCCCTTTATCTTCTCGCTAACATCGCCTATCTCGCCGTGCTCCCGTTCGACGCAATCCAGAATGCACCGAGCGACCGCGTCGCGTCAGAGACGGCGAATGTAATTTTCCCAGGCATCGGCGCGACGATTATGGCGGTGGCGATCATGGTCTCGACCTTCGGCTGCAATAACGGCCTCATCCTCGCCGGAGCGCGCGCATATTATGCGATGGCGCGGGATGGATTGTTCTTCCGCCGCGTCGGCGAGTTGAACAAGAATCATGTTCCGTCATGGGGCCTTATCATCCAGGGCATCTGGGCCGGCGTTCTAGTGTTGCCGCGTACCGTCAAAACTGACGCTGCCGGCGCGGTTACCGGCTACGGTAATCTTTACGGGAACCTGCTCGACTACGTCATCTCGGCTGCGCTGATTTTCTATATCCTCACGATCCTCGGTATCTTCGTTCTTCGCCGGAAACGCCCGGACGCGGAACGTCCCTACAAGGCCTTCGGTTATCCAATCGTGCCTGCGCTCTACATCATCGGCGCGAGTGTTATCCTCGCTGTGCTTTTCATCTATCAGACGTCGACAACGTGGCCTGGTTTGTTGATCGTCCTGGCCGGCGTGCCGGTTTACTTCCTGTGGAAGAAAACACCAGCCGCGTGACTTGTTAGACAGCCAACCGGCTGGACGAAACCGAAACGACTTCGGCGCAGTAACGCAGTAACCCCAAAGGACAGCTAACCCATGGCAAATCTATTCGCACGAAAGTCAATCGACCGGCTCATGGACGAGTCCCGGGAGGTCGGCGAACACACTCTAAAACGCTCGCTCGGGCCGATGAATCTGATTGCGCTTGGCATCGGCGCGATCATCGGTGCCGGTTTGTTCGTCCGCACCGCGGCGGCGATCGCGGATCGTGCGGGTCCTTCGGTCGTCCTCGCTTTTATCGTCGCTGGCATCGGCTGCGCCTTCGCGGGTCTCTGCTACGCGGAGTTTGCCTCGATGATCCCGGTTGCGGGCAGTGCTTACACTTATTCCTACGCCACGATGGGCGAACTCGTCGCGTGGATCATCGGCTGGGATCTTATTCTCGAATATGCCGTAGCGGCGGCGACCGTCGCGATCGCGTGGAGTGAATACGCCAATCTCGTGCTGGACTGGTTCGGGATGAAAATACCTTACCAATGGACACACTCACCGTTCGAGCATGACGCGGCAGGCGTGCATGGAATCCTGAACGCGCCGGCTGTCTTGATCCTGTTCTTACTCACGATGCTGCTAATACGCGGCACGAAAGAGTCCGCTCTCGTCAATGGTCTGATCGTTGTTTTGAAGACGACGATCGTCCTGCTCGTTATCGGTATCGGCTGGGGTTTCATCAACCCGGCTAACCATACGCCCATGATCCCTGCGGCAACGACTTACACGACACCACAAGGAATCACGCATGCCTATGGCGGCATCATGGGTATTCTGGGCGCGGCCGGCGTAGTCTTCTTCGCCTACATCGGCTTCGATGCCGTCTCGACTGCGGCGCAGGAAGCGAAAAATCCGAAACGCGATATGCCGATCGGTATCCTCGGATCACTCGCGCTCTGCACCGTGCTCTACGTGCTGTTCTCTTACGTGCTCAGCGGCGTGGCGACGGTGAACGATTTCCGGACCTCTGGAAAAGAAGCAT
>JALYXP010000290.1 GCA_030947045.1 Verrucomicrobiota bacterium
CTCTTAGCGATCGCGCGCGAGAAACAACTCAAACGCTGGAATCGCGCGAAGAAAAACGCGCTGGTCGAGACACTTAATCTTCCTGGCAGGATCTCGCGCCTGCATTGTCTGGCGATCATATGTGAGATCCCTCGACCGCCCTGCGGCGGCTCGGGATGACGGCTGCGGGTGGCCTCGCAGGAACTGCGCGAGACCAGGATTAGTTGCCGCGCATGGCACTTATCGCGGCGCTGTATTGCACCGCCCGAAAGATTGACGTGCCGGCTACTAATACATTTGCACCTGCGGCGACGCAGACCTTTGCTGTCTCGGCGTTGATTCCTCCGTCCACTTCGACGTCGAACGTGTTGCCGTTCGCGCCTTGCCATTTGCGCGCGCGTTTCACCTTCTCCGTCATTTCTGGGCGAAACGCCTGGCCGCCGAAACCAGGTTGGACGGTCATGACCAGCAAGAGGTCGATTGCGCGGAGATGCGGCTCGACGGCGGCGAACGGCGTCGCCGGATTCAGCGACAATCCTGCGCGGCATCCGGCGGCGCGGATCGCAGCGAGCGTTTTCCCGACGTCGTGTTTTGCTTCCGGCTCGACGTGAACAGTGATGCTGTTCGCGCCGGCTTCGACGAACCGAGGCGCGTAGTGATCAGGGTGTTCGATCATCAGATGCACGTCGAGCGGCAGCGACGTGAGCTTCCGGACGGTCGCGACCATCGCCGGGCCGAACGAGATGTTGTCGACAAAATGGCCGTCCATGATGTCGAGATGCAGCCAATCGGCGCCGGCTGCTTCGACGGCGCGGATTTCGTCAGCCACACGCGAGAAGTCGGCGGCAAGGATCGAGGGAGCGATGATCGGGCGGGGCTCAGTCATGTTAGCAGTGGCGCGACGGTGGCGGAGTGCTGGCGAAGATTCAACGCCGAAACGCGCGACCACACTCTGCTGCGCCGCGCCCGATGTTTCCCTTGACGCATCGGGAGTCTGTTTCTAGATACTCTGCGTTTTCAGCCGGTCGGGGATCGCGCGCGGCGCACGAGGTGCTGCTTATCCTGCCAGAGCGCGGACGGATTGACTGAGACGCGCTGACCGACCCCCACCAAAAGGCTAAAATTTCATGTTTAACGGACTCTTCGGCTGGCTATCCAGCGACATCGGCATCGACCTCGGCACGGCCAATACCCTGGTCTATGTCAAAGACCAGGGCATCGTGCTGCGCGAACCGTCTGTCGTAGCGGTGCAGGCCGGCACGAACAAGGTGCTCGCCGTTGGTGACGAGGCGAAGCGGATGCTCGGGCGCACGCCTTCGAATATTGTCGCGGTGCGTCCGTTAAAAGATGGCGTGATCGCAGACTTCGAAGTGACGGAAGCAATGCTGCGTCACTTCATCACGAAGGTGCATAATCGCCGGGTGCGTGCGCGGCCGCGGGTCGTAATTGCGGTCCCGTCGGGGATCACGGAAGTGGAAAAACGTGCAGTGCGTGAATCTGCAACACATGCCGGTGCGCGCGAAGTTTACCTGATCGAAGAGCCGATGGCGGCAGCGATCGGTGTCGGTCTGCCGGTGCAGGATCCGGCGGGCAATATGATCATCGATATCGGCGGCGGAACGACAGAGGTCGCGCTGATTTCGCTGTCAGGCATCGTGTTCAGTCGCAGCGTGCGGGTTGCTGGCGATGAGCTGGACGAAGCGATCGTGCAGTACATGAAGCGAGCCTACAATCTGATGATCGGCGAGCGCACGGCGGAAGAGATCAAGATCAAGATTGGGTCTGCGTATCCGAGCGAGAAGGAGACAAGCGTGGAGGTGAAAGGCCGCGATCTCGTCGCTGGTTTGCCGAAGACCTTAATGATCACTTCGCAGGAAGTCCGCGAAGCGTTGCTCGAGCCAATCTCCACCATCGTGGATTCGGTGCGCATCACGCTGGAGCGTTGCCCGCCGGAACTCTCGGCCGATCTGGTGGATCGCGGCCTGGTGCTCGCGGGCGGCGGCGCGTTGCTGCGCGGCTTCGATAAGCTTTTGAGCGAAGAGACAGGTTTGCCTGTCCATGTTGCAGAAGATCCGCTGAGCGCTGTGGCGGAAGGGACTGGCAAATGCCTCAATGAAATCAAATTCCTGCGTCAGGTCGCTTCCTCCGATCGTCAGTGGCGCTAGGTATTTTCGATGTTTGATGTTTGATCTTCGATTCATGAGCGGCGTGCGCCGCTCCATCGAAAATCAAATTTCAAGCCTCCAGATTCGAAAATCCCGATGAATCGATCGAGCATTGTCGCACTGCTGATCTTTGTCGCGATTCTCGGCTATCTGCTGAGTTTCGGACCTGACAGCACGCGGAAGTTGCAGGGTGGATTCTACCAGCTGATCTCGCCGTTCTTGAAGACAGGTTCGGGACTCGAAAAGCAGATCACTTCTGTTAAGACCGGTCTTCAGACATTGGAGGAACTGGAGCGCGACAACCAGACTTTGAAGGTGGAGAACCGCTCGCTGCATGCGACCAATCAGGCGCTGCGCGACGTCGAGCACGAGGTGAATCGGCTGCGGGTGGCGTTGAACTATCGCGAACGCTCGATCTTCAAACTCGTGCCGGCCGAGATCGTGACGCGCGACGCGTCGACCTGGTGGCGCACGGTGACGATCAACCGCGGGAAACAAGACGGCATCGACAGCGACATGGCGGTCGTAACGGAAGAAGGTCTTGTTGGCAAAACGACAACCGTCAGCGACACGATCTCGCTGGTGCTGCTGGTGACGGACGAGAACTGCCGCGTGGCAGCCAGCGTCGAAGGTTCGCGCGAGCAGGGGATTGTCACTGGTGAACGGATCGTGGGCGGTGCGGCACCGATGTTGAACCTCAATTTCCTTTCGAAGCAGGCGAACCTGCAGCCGGGCCAGAAAACCTACACGTCGGGTGTCGGCGGCGTGTTCCCGTCGGGCCTTAACATCGGAACCGTCCGCGAGTACCGCGTGCGTGAGCTCGATGGGCAGGCGCGGCTCGTTCCGGCTGTCGATGTGGCGAAGCTTGAGGATGTCTTCGTTGTGACCGGACGGAAATGATCTTCTTCGCCATCCTGCTCGGCCTGGTGTTCCTCGCGCAAATCGTGGAGCTGTTCCTGCCGCCGCTGGAGTGGATGTATAACGCGCACATCTACATCGTGCCGATCATCGTTTTTTACGGCGCCATGGCGCTGCCATTTCCGTTGATGCTCGCGCTCGCATTTTTTGCCGGGCTATTGCTCGATGTCTTGACGATGCAGGTGATCGGCTCCGGAGTTGAAATCGCCCTCGGATGGTCAATACTCATCTACGCTGTGCTGGCGTCCATCATGCATGGGCTGAGGCCGTTATTCATCCGCGGACGCTGGGAGATTCACTGCATCATGAGCGGCGTCTGCACGTCGCTAATCTTACTCTCGCAATATCTGATGATCACGTTCCGGCGCGGCTCGCTTTTGTTCACGCCCGAGGCGTGGTGGCAGATCGGCGGTCCGGGCGTGATCGCGATGATCATGGCGCCGTTAATGTTTTGGTTTCTGCACATGATCGGTGATGCCACCGGAAATCCTTATCTCCCTGAACGGGAGAGCTATTAAATGAACACACGTAAGCGCCCTCTACTCCGGATCCAGATTCTCGCATTTTTCATTCTGCTCGGGCTGGGTGCGCTGACGATGCGCCTCTGGTGGGTGCAGGTGGCGCACGGGCCGGAGTGGACGGCAAAGATCCGGGGCAGCTCGGAAGTGACGGTCCGGATTCCGTCCGTGCGCGGCGAAATCCGCGATCGTAATGGCGTGACCCTGGTGCAAAACCGCGCCAGCTACGAGGTCGATTTCTATCTGCCGGAGATGGTGAAGGGCTACAAGCAGCGCGTCGGTGCGCCGCCGCTGACTGAATACCGCGCGACGATCAACGGCATGCCGAAAGACCTGAAGGAAGCCGACATCGTCAAGATCGTGAACGATGGCGTGGTGCCGCGGCTCGACGACCTGAATCTGGCGGCCGACTACAACGCGAACAAGCTGCAGAAGCATTACCGCACGAACACCGAAGTCCCGTTCTCGTACATCAAGGACATCAACTTCGAAACGATGGCGAAGTTCTCGGAACACGATGTCGGACTTCCTGGCGTGGATATCGCGATCAAGCCAGTGCGTTCCTACGTTTACGGCGCGCTCGCGGCGCACTTGTTAGGCTACGTCGGCGCGCCGGATGACACGAACAAGGACGAGGCGCGCAAGTTCACGTTTTACCAGGGCGATCAGGACGGGAAAACGAACCTCGAGAAGACGATGGATGAATATCTCCGCGGTAAACCGGGCGTCCGTTATCTGCGGCGGAACGCGAAGGGGCAGATTGAAGGGACAGTCCGCGAAGATCCGCCACGCGTCGGCAGCAACGTTATCCTGACGCTCGACGCGCGGATCCAAGCGATCACCGAAGAGGCGCTACGAGCGGTCCCACGTGGCGCCGCGGTCGTGATGGATCCGAACAATGGTGATATCCTCGCGATGGCTTCCGTGCCGTCGTTCGACCCGAACACCTTCATCCCCAGCATCAAGGCGAAGGACTGGAAGGCGTTGCGCGAGAATCCTGCGAATCCGCTCATCAATCGCGCGATTAGTGCATTCCCGCCGGGGTCGACCTTTAAGCTGGTGACCGCGCTGGCGGGGCTGCGCAAAGGCCTCGCGACTTCGCGTTATAACTGCGGCGGCGGCGTTTCGTATGGCGATCACTTTTTCCATTGCTGGATCGCGGAGAAGGGCGGCAGCCACGGCGTGATTGGTCTCTCCGACGCGATCAAGGTCTCGTGCAATTCGTTCTTCTACCAATTCGGCAACGCCGCCGGTATCAATGCGATCGACGAAACCGGCGAGACGCTCGGCCTTGGGAAGACTTCCGGGATCCAGGTGACCGGCGAGCAGCCAGGCGTGCTGCCCGGACCGGAGTGGATGCGGATCAATTATCCGCGCGAGAAATGGACGGCTGCGCACACCGCGAACGTTTCGATCGGACAGGGCTTCGATCTTGTGTCGCCGCTGCAGGAAGCAACCGTCTACTCGACGGTCGCGAACGGCGGCGTCTCTTACTATCCGCGCCTGGTCAAAGACGTGGTGGACCCCGACGGCAAATCGGTCCTGAATGATAGTGGGCAGCGGGTGATTCCAAGTGAACCGAAAGTCCACGGCGACTTGCGCACCGACTTTACTGCGCAGCAAATCGAGCTCGCGCGGCGCGGGCTTTGGAAAGTGGTTAACGAGGACGGCGGAACGGGCAGCAAGGTGCGGCTGCCGGGCGTGGACGCTGCCGGGAAAACTGGCACAGCGCAGGCGATGCTCGATGGGAAGAAGGACAACGTGGCGTGGTTCTCCTGCTTCGCGCCGTACGATAAGCCGCGATACACCGTAGTTGTGATGGTGCAGGGCAGCGAGGGCCACGGCGGCTCGGTTGCTGCGCCGATTGCGGGTCGCATTTTGGAGCGCTCAATGGCGATGGATGAAGGGAAATTCCAGCCCGAGGTGGCATTCTTAGCCCCAGCGAACAAGGCGAACCCATTTCAACTCGTCGTGTCTGTCGATTACAAAGATTCGCCGAACCTGCCCGACACCGACGAGGAGGGTAGCACCGACAACGAGAACGGCGACCACGCTAACGTGCAGATGGAGACGTCGCATGCCTCGGAGCAAGCGTCGCCTGATGTGGAACCTGAAGCCGATGCGCGCGGCAAAGTCGTCCGCAAGGCGCCTGCACCACCGCGCGCGCAGCCGGTCGCTCCGCCCCCGCAGCCGGTCGCAAAGCCGAATTTCTTCCAACGAATGTTTGGTGGCCGCCCGGCGCCCCAACCCGCTCCGCAGCCAGCGCGCCGTCCTCCGGCCCCTGGCCGGCGATAACATCTCGATCAAGTCCCAGTGCGCGTGAACCCCAGCCATCCGCTCTCGCTCGTGATCTCAAAACCTTCCCTCCATTATGATAGACAAAGTGAAACGGATTTTAGGCCTCGCGTCGCGCAAGACGGGCAACAAGCTCGTCATCAGCGTCGAGAAACTCGAGCGCCGGGTAGCATTGCTCGAGGATGGTCGCCTCGAGGAATATAGCGTCGAGCGGAACACCTCCCGGAACATCGTCGGGAGCGTCTACAAAGGTAAGGTCAAGAACATCGAGCAGGGATTGAAGGCGATGTTCGTGGACATCGGCTTCGAGAAAAATGCGTTCCTGCATTTCTGGGACGCAATCCCGGCGGCACTCGACAGCGGGATCGAAGAGATTGCGCGGCCCGAAAAAGGCGGACGCCCGAAGAAGAAGCGCGTCACCGCGAATGACATCCCAAGCATTTATCCCGTCGGCTCGGAAGTCATCGTGCAGGTCACGAAGGGTCCGATCGGGACAAAAGGTCCGCGTGTTACCACGAACCTCAGCTTCGCTGGGCGATATCTCGTCTTGATGCCCTACAGCGAGCGGAGCGGCATCTCGCGCAAAATCGAAGATCCGAAAGAGCGTGATCGGCTGCGGAAGATTCTGCGCGAGCTTGAGATCCCGGAGGGAATCGGCGTCATCATCCGAACGGTTGGTGAAGGGCAGCGGGCGCGATATTTCGTGCGCGATCTGCGGGTGCTGTTGGATCAATGGGCGCGTGTCGAGCAGGCGATCAAGGAGGAGAAAGCCCCAGCGCGTGTGTTTGAAGAACCGGACCTCGTCGATCGCACCGTGCGCGATTTTTTAACCGACGAAATCGATGAGGTGATCTGCGACGACCGCGCCGCGATCGAGCGGATGAACGAGATGGTGGGCCAGATTTCGCGCCGCGCCCGTAACCGGATTCAGTTCTACGACAGCGCTGCTCCGATCTTCGAGACGTTTGGAATCCAAAAACAGATCGACGATGCCTTTCACCGTCAGGTTTGGCTGAAGTGCGGCGGTTACATTGTGATCGACGAAACGGAAGCGCTCGTTGCGATCGACGTAAACACCGGCCGAAATAAAGGTGGCCGCGACGTTGAGAAGACGATCCTGCAAACGAACCTCGAAGCTGCGGACGAGATCGCGCGTCAGCTACGGCTACGGAACATCGGGGGTTTGATCATCGGCGATTTCATCGACATGAAGAGCCGGAAAGATCAGCAGGCGGTTTACAGCCTGATGAAGGAACGGCTCCGGCGCGACAAGGCGAAGACCCACGTTCTGCAGCTTTCGTCACTCGGGTTGATGGAGATGACGCGGCAGCGCGCGCAGGAGAGCCTCAGCGATTCGATCTACGAGAATTGTCCGTACTGCCAGGGCCGCGGGGTTGTCAAAACGTCAATGACCACCAGTGTGGAACTGCACCGGATGTTGAACACGGTGATGCGCAAGTATCAGGACACCGTCCATGATATCCGGGTGATTCTGAATCCTGACGTCCTGAAGCGGCTGAAAGAAGAAGATGAGGATCTCCTCGTGGAGTTAGAGCGGCGCTACGCGGGCCGTTTGATGTTCCGCGCCGATCCTACCTACCATCATGAGAAATTTATGGTGACGGACGCGAACTCCGGCGCCGAGCTGAAGCCGTAGCGGCTGCAATCCGTTGCTAAATAAGGATTTCGCTTAGAGAAAATTTTCGAAATTCGCTGGTAAACGCCTTTTTTTATGCCAGAATCGGCGCCATCGAAGGGTGCAGCGATGCGGCCTTGGAGTGTCTCCGGCGCAACATGGGATTACGAGAGCCGGGCTTAACCAAACAAACAGGAGCAAACAATATGAAGAAACTAACCTTAACCTTGTGCGCAATGGTCGCTTTGGCTTCGGCAGCTTACGCTGGTCCCGAACGCTATTCCGGCAAGGAAATGAAGCAGTCTGTCGAACAAACCGCATGCCCACAGTGGTATGCCGATCAAGAGTGGAACGTCAGCATTTGGGGCACCTATGCACCGACGGTGAACAACTATCGTGAAGATCGTTACCTCGGCGTGGATCACGCATGGGGCGGCGGTCTCGATGCGAAGTATTTCTTCCGTCGCTACTTTGGTCTCGGCATCCAGGGTTTCGCGCTCAGCGTGAACCGTGACGCGAACAACCAGTTCGGCTTTACGACCCGGGAAGACAACAGTGTCGTCGGTGGCGCTCTCGGCACGTTCACGTTCCGTTATCCGATCCCTTGCTCGCGTTTTGCCCCTTATGCCTACGTGGGCGTCGGCGGAATCTTCGGCGGCGGGAATAGCAGCGGTGTGTTCAACCAGAACGGCAACGTCGGCAACTTCGTGAACACCAACAACAGCGATGACGGTCGCTTGATGGGTCAATATGGCGCCGGCTTCGAAGTGCGCTTCACCCCGCATTTCGGTATGATCAATGACATCGCTTACGGGCATGTCGAAGGCGGCCGGAACGACTTCATCATGGCTCGCAGCGGTTTGAACTTCGCGTTCTAACCAGAGACAAGTCTTAAACATTTAAACGCCGGGAACACTGTATGTGTTCCCGGCGTTTTTGTTTTTAGGGCGGAGTTTTGCTCGCCGAGATTCGCGCCATGCCGCTAGTGCGTTTGCGCTGTTCTTCGCATCCGTGGACACTCTCGGCGATGTCTTTCGCCGCGACTCTCGATCAGCTTCCACATCGCCGATCGCCGCTCGTCCGGCGGTTCGAGGCCGCTCTCGACCCGAAGTCCGGCAGTGAGTTCGAATCGATGGCGCGCGAAGCGGAGTCGCTCACGGTGCAGAATTTCGGACGGACGATGCGGCTGTTCGCGCCGCTCTATCTGTCGAACGAGTGCATCAACAACTGCAGCTACTGCGGGTTCTCGCGCGACAACCCGATCCTGCGCGTCACCCTCGATCTACCACAGGTGGTCGCCGAAGCTCGGCATCTCGCGGCTGAAGGTTTTCGTCAGGTGCTGCTCGTCGCCGGCGAGCATCCGAAATTCGTCAGCGGCACTTACCTGGCTGATTGTGTGCGCGCCCTTGCGCCGGATTTCTCCTCGATCTCGATCGAAGTTGGTCCGATGGAAACGGACGACTATCAGCCGACCGTTGCCGCAGGCGCGGAAGGGCTCGTGGTTTATCAGGAGACATATGATCGGCACGTCTACGCAGAGATGCACACGTCGGGGCCGAAGCGTGATTTCGATTGGCGCCTTGAATGTCCCGTCCGCGGCTACGAAGCGGGCTTTCGCCGCCTTGGGATCGGCGCCCTGTTTGGTCTCGCCGACTGGCGCACGGAAGCGGTCGCGCTTGCGGCGCACGTCGATTATCTACTGAAGCGCTGCTGGCAGGCACAGATCAGTATCAGCCTTCCCCGATTGCGTCCGGCAGCGGGTGGTTTTCAGCCGAAGCACGTGATGACGGACCGCCAGCTAGCGCAGCTGATTTGCGCGTTCCGAATCACATTTCCGCAACTTGGGATTGTGCTCAGCACGCGCGAAAGAGCTTCGTTGCGTGACGCGCTAGTGCCCCTTGGCATCACCATGATGAGCGCCGGAAGTCATACTGAACCCGGAGGGTATACACACCAAGGTGTCGAAAATTTGCATCGCACCGTGCGCGGTCGCGCTGCCGCGCCGGAATTCGAGAACGGCGAAGAGCACCTTGCCACGGGACAGTTCGAAATCAGCGACGACCGTTCACCCAGCACGATCGCCGGAGTGCTGCGAGCGTGTGGTCGCGAGCCGGTCTGGAAAGACTGGGATCAGGCGTTGCTAACACAGTGACTGTCTGGCTAAACGGCGAAAGCGCCGATACGCGCGGTGCGCAGAATGTTGCCGAGTTGGCGGAAAAATATGGTCTGCAGCCGCATACGATTTTGATTGAACACAACGGCGTCGCCTTGCATGAGCGCGAGTGGTCTCAGCGTGCGCTAGCGGAAGCAGACCGCATTGAATTCGTCCGCGTCGTCGCCGGCGGCTGAAGCCCTAACGACAAATCGGTTTTCAGCTGACCGCTTTCACGACGATACGCATCCCGTCTTTCGCGACGATCGCGACCGGCTGTTCTGCTGCGACAAACTCGCCGTCGGTCACAACATCGAGGACGTAGTCCGCGAACTGCGCTTTACCGCTCGGACGCAGCGTTGTGAGAGCTCGTCCAAGCGCACCTGGCGCGACCGCGAGAGAAGCCGCGCCGCCTGGCGGAACGTGTGCGAATGATGGACCCGATGGGATGTCAGCCGACAAAACAAAGCGTCGATACATGTTTGTCCTCGGCAGAAATCGGGCGAGCACCGCGATTAGGATCGCGGCAGCGACAACCGCGATGACAAGGTTGAACAGCGGCAATCGAAGCATGGCGCCGTTCGGGATCATGTTGTCGCCCGGGTAGCGATCGACCATTGCCCACGCGAGCGACGCGAGAACGAAAAACAAGCCGACGACGCCGAACACGATCGTGGAGTGCGCGAAAAAGAAAATTTCAATCAACAACAACAGGACGCCGAGCAGGAAAAGCACGACTGCCTCCCAGCCAGCTAATCCGGCGAAGTAGTGGCCGAGGAAGAAGAGCGCGAAACAGACCGCTGCAATCAAACCGGGCAAAGTCACGCCCGGTATTTTAAATTCCAGATAGGCGCACACGATTCCGATGAGCAACAGAAGCGGTGCCACTTTGGTGATCCAGAATGCAAGGCGCTCGAACCCCGCGGGTTTAAAAGCAATCACGTTGCCGGTCAAATTGGCGTTGCGCGTGAGCTCCTCTATCGACTCCACGATGCCATCCGCGAGCAACGGCTTACCGTTCACCAAAGCAGTTGCCTCCTGCGCATTCAGGGTCAGGAGCGATCCCTTCGCGTGGATAATCTGATCGCCAATCCTGACCTCTTTCTCCTTGTCCATGAACGCTTCGCCGACATCTGGATTGTGCCCATTGCGTGACGCGGAGCTGCGGATCAAGGCCGTCCAATAGCTGATCGTTTTGTCCCGCGCGGTAGTCGAAAGATCAGAGCCATCGGCGAGGATTGGCGCCGCCGCACCGATTGCGCTGACCGGCGCCATGTAGATGTGATCCGTAGCAAGTGCGATTAACGCGCCTGCGGAACCCGCGTTGGTATTGATAAAGGTGTAGGTCGGTATCGTGGCGTGGTTCAGCAGATTCGTGATCTCCTCGGCCGTATCGAGTCTGCCGCCATAGGTATTCATCTCGATGATCATAGCCGCCGCGCCGGCGCTCTCCGCCGCTTTCTCGGCGCGACGGAGGAACACAAATATCGCAGGGGTGATTTCGCCGTGAAGCGGGACAACGACGACATCGCCGCGGCTGATCCGGCCGCGGGGCTCTGCTGAACGAGCCGTTGGCACAACTCCGAAAACGGTGAACAACAGCAGAGCGAGAACAGTTTTCATGAACGGCTGAACGTTGCGATGGAAGCGCGGCCCCGGTGGATTAACTTGCCACCGCTTGTCTCATCCAACGAGCTAAAAAGCAGATCCC
>JALYXP010000332.1 GCA_030947045.1 Verrucomicrobiota bacterium
TGGGCGTCGCTGGCGAAGCAGCGCGGTCCGCTGTCCGCTTCTCCGTCGGCAAACAAACGACCGAAGAAGAAATCGCGGCTGCAGGGAACGCAGTCGCTCGTGTCCTTCAGCGGCTGACCGCTTCAACGGCAATGCGTCAGACGTATGCTGTCGCCTGAGCAACTCGCGCTCGATTTCACAGCTGTTGCTCCTTCACCCGCGCGAGAAATATCGATTCAGGAGCAAGCGTGCGCCATTCTCCGAAGTGTCGGTGCGGTTGCGCTAGCGGAGAGCGTCATTGCGCGTTGGGAACCTCGACTCCAAACAGCGGCTGGCCGCGCTGATTGGCGCCGGTTTTCCGTTTCGCTTAATCCGCGGCTGCGCGAATGCGGGCCTGCGGAGACCGACCGCACCTTGCGACACGAGCTCGCCCACCTGCTGGCGCACGCACGCGCGGGCCGCCGCCGGATCCAACCGCACGGACCCGAGTGGCGTGCTGCGTGTCGTGATCTCGGGATTGCCGACGAAACCCGCTGCCACTCGCTGCCGTTCACCGTGCGGCGGCGTGCGCGACGTCTACTGTATCGATGCCGAAGCTGCGCTCGGGAATTCCCGCGTGTCCGCCCCTTCAAACGCAAAACTGCGTGCCTGGCCTGCTGCCGCACTCACAATCGTGGACGGTACGACTCTCGCTTCATTCTCCGACTTGTTGAGTAAAAGCATGTCGTGTAAATATTTTTACGTCTTTCGTCGTCAAAGCCCAGCGTGTACTCCAAATTTCTCCTCCCTCTCGTGGTCTGCTGCGTCCTCGGCGCCAGTGCTCTCGGCTACGTGCTGGAGGGGCAAACGTGGCCGCAAGGAAGCACGGTCACGATGCAGCTTTCGCTCGGCGGCAATCAGACGTTGATCGATGGTTTTACTTCGTTCAACCAAACGGCCGAGGACGCGCTCGCCCTCTGGAACCAGAAGCTCGCGCGGCTCCAATTCGCGGTCGTTCGCAACTCCGCCGTTCCGCCCACTGATGGTGACCGCCGCAATTCCGTCTTCTTCTCGAATACCGTGTTCGGACAGGCATTCGGCAGCAGCACGCTCGCGACGACCCTGCGAACGTATACAAATTCAACTACCTTGGAAGCCGACGTCGTCTTCAACAGCGCAAAATCGTTTAATTCCTACCGCGGTACGCTGAAGACCGCGAGTAACGGCGGCACGCTGCACGACCTTCACCGTGTCGCGATTCACGAATTCGGGCACGTCCTCGGCCTCGATCATCCAGACGAGAAGGGTCAGACCGTCGATGCGATCATGAACTCATTCGAAAGCGACGTCGACGCGTTACGGCAGGATGACATCCGAGGCGGCCAGTCGCTCTACGGTGCCGCCGCGAACAGCGCACCGACGCCAACTCCGGCCCCCGCGAGCCCGAACAATCTCGTGAATTTATCGACCCGTGGTTACATCGGCACCGGCGCGAGCGCGCTCATCGGGGGCTTTATCGTCCAAGGGTCGCAGCCCACCTCGGTTGTGATTCGCGCGCTCGGTCCGTCGCTCGCGGCAAGTGGTGTAGCTGGCACGAACAGTGATCCCGTCCTGGAGCTGCGTGATCAATCCGGGAACCTGTTGCAGCAAAACGACGATTGGCAGGACAACGCTGGCGCGGCGGCGACGCTGCGCTCGAATGGGCTCGCGCCGACGAATGATCGGGAATCGGCGCTGATCGCAAACCTCGCGGCCGGCAACTACACCGCCGTTGTCACCGGCTATAATGGCGAGCCCGGAGTTGGGCTCGTCGAAGTATATGACCTTCACACGAGCAATGCGCGCGTAGCGAACATCTCCACGCGCGATAACGTCCTTACCGGCGACCGCGTCATGATCTCCGGTTTCATCATTGGCGGAAACCAGCCGAAGCAAGTCGTGCTGCGAGCGATCGGGCCTTCGTTGAGCAATTCCGGAATAACAGGAGCGCTTGCGGATCCCGTCCTAGAGCTCCGCAACAGCAGCGGCAATCGGATTGGGATTAACGATAATTGGCGAGACGGCGCAGATGCCGCGGCAATTCAAAGCGCGGGCTTTGCGCCGGCAAATGATCATGAATCAGCGCTATTGATGACTTTGAATCCGGGCACTTACACGGCCATTGTCACTGGCTATAATGGTAGCACTGGAGTCGCCCTTTCTGAGGTATACGACCTCTCTCCGGCGCCCGCGCAGTGACGGTAAGCTTGTGCTAAGCGGCTGTTACTTTAGATACTCCCGTGCGATACCTTAGCAGCCCGTCTAGTAACCATCCCCTCGTTCTGTTGACGTTGTGCGCGTTGCTCATTGCGCCGGTGCAGAAAACAAATGGTTATGCATTGGAAGGGGTGAAGTGGACGCCGAATCGGACTGTGACGATGCACTTATCTCTGGTGCGTGCGAATCAGCCCGGCCCGCTGTCTGATGGCTCTGCATCATTCAATGCATCGGCCGCAAATGCGTTGAACACGTGGAATCAGTATCTCATTCACATGAAGTTCCGTCCGGTCGTCGGCTCCTCTCTGGTAGCGGGTGATGGAGATGCGGACACCTCGGTTTTATTCTCAAATACGATCTACGGTAAGCCTTTCGGAGATCGTGTTCTAGCAGTGACTCTCACAAACTCGCGGAACAAGGTCATCACGGAAGGTGATGTAACTTTCAATGACGCCCTCGATTGGGACTCTTACTCCGGGCCGAAACGCACGGAATATGATTTTCATCGCGTCGCGTTGCATGAATTCGGTCACGTGCTGGGCCTCGACCATCCTGATCAGAATCACCCCGAGGTCGGCTACGTCGCACCAAAGCCTCCACCGATCGCCATTATGAACTCGATCATTACGAGCAATGATACGTTACAGCCTGACGACATCAGCGGTGCGCGATCGCTCTATGACAATGGTCCGCCATATCTCACGCCGAACGCGGCGCCCTCTCTTGTTAACCTTTCCACCCGCGCATTTGTCGGCACGGGCGCAAATGTGCTCATCGGTGGCTTCATCGTGCAAGGCTCCCAGCCCGCGACCGTCATTCTCCGCGGCATCGGTCACTCGCTGGCGGCGCAAGGCATCGCTAGGCCTTTAACCGATCCGATGATTGAGTTGCGTAATTCCGCAAATGTTCTTCTCGCATCGAACGACGATTGGATTGACGGCAACGATTCGGCAACCATTGCGAGTTACGGCCTCGATCCGACAAACAGCCGGGAGTCTGCACTTCTCGCGACGCTCTCGCCAGGCAGCTATACCGTCCTTCTCCGCGCGTTTGATAATGGCGACGGAGATCTCACCGGCACAGGCGTCGTCGAACTTTACGATCTCCATACGACCGGTGGACGTGCCGGCAACATCTCCAGCCGTGGTCAGGTGCTGACGGAGAACGACATCATGGTCGCGGGGTTCATCGCAGGCGGCGGCGTGTCAAAAGAACTCGTCGTGCGAGGAATCGGCCCTTCTCTTCAGTCGGCCGGAGTGGCTGACGCGTTGCCGAACCCTTTGCTTGAGCTACGCGACGCTTCCGGGAATCTGCTGCGTCAAAACGACGATTGGTCCACGGATTCCGAAGCACTCGCTGTGCAGCAATCCGGTCTCGCGCCCAAGAATAGCCTGGAAGCAGCCATTCATGCCACAGTTAATCCCGGCCTCTACACCGCGATTATGCGTGGTGCCAACAACACCACCGGTGTTGGGCTCGTGGAGGTTTATGACCTCAGCCCAGCTCCCTGAGATCGGCTGGCGAGTTACGCGGCTTTTTTGTGCGGCCGGGTTGCGCGTTTGCCAGCCGCACCCTTCGCCGTCGGCTTCTTCTTTGCGCCCTGCGCTTTGGCGAGGCTTTCCTGCAGGACTGCCACGAGGTCGATGACCTTTGTCGAAGGTTTCGCCTGTTTCGGTTTGTCCTCGATCTCTTTGCCGCCGGATTCGACTTTCTCTTCGATCACCTCGAGCAAGGCCTCGCGATAATCGTCGTGATACTTCTCCGGGTCCCACTTCGAAGTCATGCTATCGACGAGCGCCTTCGCCATGTCGTGCTCGCGTTTACCCACCTCGACCTGCTTCGGCACGTTCAGCTTCTCAGAATCGGAGAGTTCTTCGCCGAAGTGCATCAGCTCCAGCACCAGCGCGTGCTTTAACGCCTTCACACCCGCGAGATATTGGCGCGTCTTGATGACGACTTTGGCAATGCCAACTTTTTTGCCATCCTTGAGTGCCTCCCGCAGGAGCGTGTAAGCCTTGTCGCCACCTTTCTGTGGCTCCAGGTAGTAAGGCTTGTAGAAATACATCGGGTCTATTTCCTCGATGTCGACGAAGTCCTGAATATCGACCGTTTGTGTCGCCTCGAGGTCCACCCGCTGAAAGTCTTTCTCGCCGAGGACCACGAATTTCCCCTTCTCGTATTCGTAGCCCTTCACGATCTGATCCCACGGAACTTCCTTCCCGTCCGCCTCGGCCACCCGCTTGTAATTCACCGGGCTATGGTCGGTCGATCGCAGCAGCCGAAACTTTAGATCCTCTTTCCGCGTCGCCGGATACAGGGCGATGGGAATGTTAACCAGGCCGAAGCTGATACTGCCTTTCCAGATTGCGCGCATACCTAACGCATTCGCATGCGGTGCTTGTCTTGCGCGGCTGGGCGATGGAAAGGGCCGCCGCTACAGCGTATCAAGCTGCCTGCTCGAGCTGGTCCCGACTGATCCCGCGCAGCTCGAACAATCTGATCAAAGTTTCTTCGATCAGGTTGTTCGGACAGGATGCGCCGGCCGTGATTCCGACGATGAGGCGACCGCTTGGCAACCAATCGCGCGCGATGACTTCCTGCCGTTCGTGCAGGTTGTAATGCAAGATCTCGCTCGTGGAGACGAGGCGCGAAGCGTTCCGCACGAAATAAGTCGGAAGCTTCTCCTCGCCCATCTCCGCTAGGTGCGAGGTGTTCGAGCTGTTGTAGCCGCCGACGACGAGCAACAGGTTCATCTTTTCGGCGAGCAGCTCGCGGAGCGCGTCCTGCCGTTCCTGGGTCGCGCCGCAAATCGTGTCGAAGAAGCGGAAATTCGTCGCGCCCGCTTGCGCGCCATCACGGTCAATGACCGCCTGCCGGATCCGCCGCTGCACCTCTTCAGTTTCGCCGCGCAACATCGTCGTCTGATTTGCGACGCCGACGCTTCGAAGATGAAGATCGGGATCAAAATCAGGCGAATGCGCATTCCGAAACTTCGTCAGGAATTCTTCTTTGTTCCCGCCGTGCCGGATGTAATCGCAGACATAGTCTGTCTCGGCCAACGTCAGCACGACCAGATAGTGCCCCTGCCCAGCGCCCAGCGCGCGCGAACTCGTCGCCTTCGTTTCCTCGTGCTCGGCCTTTCCATGAATAATCGACGTCGCTGATTCGCTGGCGTATTTGCGAACGCGCTTCCACACGCTCATCACGTCGCCGCAAGTCGTATCGACGATCTGGCAACCGCGATCCTTAATCTGCTGCAGCGTCGAGACCTCCGTCCCAAAGGCCGGCACAATCACCACATCCTCCGGCCGGAGATCGGCGATGTCCGCTTCTTTGTTCGCGCCCATCAAATTCTTGATGCCTAACGAGCGGATCTGCTCATTTACCTCCGGGTTGTGGATGATCTCGCCGAGGATGAAAAGCCGACGGTCCTTGAAGACCTTCCCTGCTGCGTACGCGAGATCGATGGCGCGTTCGACGCCGTAACAAAAGCCAAACTGTTTCGCCAGACGCACCGTCACATTCCCGACCGTGAGAACCCCGCCCTCGCGGCGGATTTTATCGACGATGTCACTGCGATAATGCGACTCGACCTGCTCCTGCACGGCCGTCATCACTTCTGGCGTGCGCAGGTTTACCTTCTCGCGCGCGGTCGTGCCGCTGGAGATCAAGTTTGTGGTCACAGCTGGACGTTACGGGCAAAGCCCGCTTTCCGCTAGTCGTCGAACACCGGTCCGCTGGGGCTCGTGAACGCCGCGTCGGAAATCGCCACGCTGTTTGGCGGATCAGGCGTTTTCGAGTCGTCAATGCGCTTGATCTTCGGCCCGAGCGTTGCGTCTTCCGGCTGAGAATCGGCGATGTTCACTGGTGTACCGTTGTGCACGAGCGCGAAAAATTTCGCGGCCGCTT
>JALYXP010000349.1 GCA_030947045.1 Verrucomicrobiota bacterium
AACTACGGCCGTCGCGTGAACAGCGAGATGTATGAGTTCCTGATCGATAATGGGATGACGCGCGAAGAGTACCATTTCTTACTCGAACACGACCTCCGGCATTACTGCATCATGGGGAACGATTACTACGTGACTAACGAGCATCGTGTCGCGGCCGATGGCGGCACGCAGCCATCGGGCGAAGTATTCGGTTATTGCGAGATCACGCGCCAATATCATCAGCGGTATCGCCTGCTGGTGATGCACACAGAGACAAACCGCGAGCAGGGCGCGCATGGCGATGAAGCCGTCTACTGGCTTTGGAAAGAATGGGCGAACGTGTTGCGCTTGCGGAATGCCGGGATCCCGATCGTCGGGTTCACTTGGTACTCGCTGACCGACCAAGTCGATTGGGATACGGCTTTGCGTGAGAACAATGGCCGCGTAAACCCGCTCGGCCTCTTCGATCTCGATCGCAACATTCGCTCGGTCGGCGAGAGCTTCCGTCAACTCATTGCCAATTGGTCGGAGGTTCTTCCGACGCAAAGCCTTGCCTGACGGTGCCGCTCGATATGCCGGAGCCGCTACGGACCTCGCGTGAACCGATCGCCGCGCAACAAGCAGCGCCGGCCAGTAAAGATGGCAAGCGTGGAGGAAACCTGCAGCGCGAATCCAACCGAGAAGAGGAAACAACATAAGATTTGATGACAAAGTTTGTCTGGTTACCGGAGGCGGGTCAGGCATTGGGCGAGCGGCTTGCGAGTGGTTCGCTGCGGAGGGCGGCAAGGTCGCGATCGTCGACATGAATCCGACGCACGGGAATGAAACTGTGCAGGCGATCACTCAGGCGGGCGGCGAAGCGATCTTCGGCGCGGCCGATGTTTCCAGCTCGGAACAGGTCGCGCCGCAATCAATGCGACCGTCGCGAAGTGGGGAAGGATCGACGTGCTCGTAAACGACGCGGCGATGATGACTTCTCGCCTTTGGTCGATCTGCCGGAAGAAGACTGGGAGAAGGTGATGGACGTCAATCTGCGCTCGGTATTCTTGTTCTGTAAGTATTGCGTGCCGCACATGGCCGAAGGATCTGCGATCGTGAACATCAGCTCGGTGCATGCGCATGAGACCACAAAGAACGTGGTGCCCTACGCGACAAGCAAAGGCGGGATGGAAGCATTTACGCGCGGGTTCAGCGAAGAATTAGCTGACCGCAAGATTCGCATCAACTGCGTCGCGCCGGGCGCAGTCGATACCCCAATGCTGTGGAATAATCCGAACGTGAAAAGCGATGCCGAAAAGGTGGACGGCGCAATCGGTCAACCGGCAGATCTCGCCGCAGCATCTGCTTCCTCGCCGCGCCGGAAGCGCGCTTTATTACCGGCACGACCCTGATTGTAGACGGTGGCCGACTTGACCTTCTGTGATCGAGAACGTGATGAGGGAGAACCCAAAGTTCAGAACCGCACGCCGCCTAATCGCCCCCCTTTAACCTTGTGTTCACAGACGCGGCTGCTCAGCATCGGACGCATGGGCGACTCGAATCCGAAAAACAACCAAGAGAAGAAGGCACAGCAGAACGCAAAAAAATCTACGAGTCAGAAAAAAACGGCGGCCCCATCCGCGGCGCCTCCTGGGAAGAAGAAATAGCCCATCGCTTCTGCCTTGAAGTAGGCGGACCGCGTTAACGCAGCAAATGAACATCACAACCATCGTTAACGACCCAACGAGCCTGCCGACCGCACTCCGTCATCCGAGCGCATTTCTCCCGATCACGATGTCACTTGCGGCGCTCGCGCTCGTGCTCATCCACATCAGCGTTTACGGCACAGCGCGCGAACCAGACGAGGGTACAGCCGCACATCTCTGGCAGTTACTCATGGGCTTGCAGATTCCGATCATCGGGTTTTTCGCGATCAGGTGGTTTCCTCAATCTGCGCGTTCGGCTGCTGCTACCTTAGGGTTACAGTTCCTAGCCGGGCTAGCAGCCGTCGCACCTGTTTGGTACTATCACCTCTGAACCGCGATTTGCGGTCCGCAGAACCGCGCGCACTGGGACCGACAGAGTCGCAACCTGATCGTTGCCTCCTGAAATGTTCAGTGGTTTGCCATGATTCAGGGTGCCTGCAACATCCTCACATCATTCCCCATCCCCCCGCAGGCCGTTTCCGGCCGGAGCGGTGAGAATTGCCCCCTAAGTGAAACCTGGCGGCGCATGCCGCAGTTACGAGCTGCCGATCAGAATCCCGACGACAAAAACAAGGATTCCGCCTACAACCACCTGGAATGCCGCGCGCAAAAACGGTGTATCCATATACCGATTGCGGATCCAACTGATCAGCAGCAGTTCAATCGCGACGACCACAATAGCGACTGCGGTCGCGGGTCTAAACGATGGGATCAGGTAAGGGAGCGTATGTCCGATTCCGCCAGCGGTTGTGCCGGCGGTGCGCTTTCTCCTCTTCGGTCTTCACCTCATCCGTGAGGTGCTCCGCCTGGAGATCGTCGGCCAAGGTCAAGTGCTTGCGCTCGGCTTCGGCCAGATCGCCAAGCAGCTTGCGCGTTGATGCGTCCGTTGTTCACGCCGCGGCGCTCTCGTAGAAGCGCTGCGTCTCCGTTTCCATCAATTCCGCCTGCCTGCGCACGACATCAATACCAAGTGGCCGGAACATCCACACCGGATTGCGCCGAATGAATCCCTTCACGTCCTCTCTGCGAACCAGCGGGATATGATCGCCGAAACGACGGCGATACTCTTCGATGAGCTGGCGGCGATGTCCGTCTTCCTCTGCCTCCATCGCTAAGAATATCTCCGCCGTGGCGGGGTAATCGGCTCGCAACCCGGCCGCGAAGTCAGAATAGACGCGTCCGTCCGTTTCTTCGGACGAGATCGCAAGCGCCAAAATCTCCTGTTCAGACAGGTCTTTGAAATTTTGGCCATTGCTTAGGTTACCATCTGTTGTCCACTGGGCCCTTCCTGACTTGGCGTCGACTGCAGGCGCTCAACATTCTCGATCGCGATGCCAACATAACGGAGCTGTTCGACGAAACGCGCGTCGCCAATTTCGGGAATGACGCGCACGATGAATTCGAGGTTATCTGCCAGTCGTTGAAGGCGAGGCAAACGGTCCCCAACAGGCAGCGAATCAATGAAGATGGCCTGGCGTGCTACTTCGCAAAAAAGCCTAACTGAGTTTGGTCGTTGATCTCTTCGCTGCACGCTTGATTTACGACTGACCCTCCTTGGCAGATGCTGGCTGCGTTGTCGTCGCAGGCGGGGTTGAACTGCACCGTGCCCCGGCGATCGACTTCGTCCAAGACCCCTTGTGAAATTCAAAAGAAAAACCGCACTCATCCTGGGATCGATCCTCCTGGCGCTCCTCCTTTACGCTGCTTTGGGACGCGGAGGGAAGGAGACGGTTTCCTACGCCACGTCTCCTGTCGAACAGGGCGACATTCTCCAAGTCGTGGATGCAACTGGCACCATCAACGCAGTGACCACAGTCCAAGTCGGATCACAAGTTTCCGGCGTGATTTCCGAGTTGCACGCAGACTTCAATTCAAAGGTTGAGAAGGGTGACGTCATCGCGCGAATCTCGCCCGCGCTATTCGAGGGAGCTTACGCGCAGGCGAAAGCAGACTTCGAAAACGCGGAAGCAAACGTGGCCGTGGCAGCCGCGAACACTGCCAAGGCGAGAGCAACTCAGGCGCAGACCAAGGCGGACTACGCGCGCAGTGTAGGTCTGACGAACAAGGGCGCAGTCAGCGCGCAGGCTTTTGACCTTGCGAAGGCCGCCTCGGATACAGCCGATGCTCAGGTAGCCGCGGCCGAAGCAGGCGAACTACAAGCGCGTGCGCAGGTTGCGCAGAAGCGTGCTGCGGTGCAGGTCGCGCAAACGAATCTCGATTACACGACGATCCGCGCGCCCATTGAAGGGACGGTTGTCGCTCGGACTGTTGATGTCGGTCAGACCGTTGCCGCATCGCTCCAAGCGCCGACGCTGTTCACGATCGCGCAAGACCTAACGAAAATGCAGGTCTACGCCAAGACAGATGAGTCAGATGTGGGAGGGATGAAACGCGGGCAAAAGGTCACCTTCAAAGTTGACGCATACCCGCGAGAGACGTTCACCGGTGCGGTGTCGCAGGTGCGGATGAACTCGACCGTGGTGCAGAACGTCGTCACCTACGACACGATCATCGAGTTCGACAATCCAGAATTAAAGCTGTTTCCCGGGATGACCGCATACGTGACGATTCCAGTCGCAACAGCGGAGAAGGTCATCAAGGTTCCGAACGCCGCTTTGCGCTTCAAGCCCGACTTAGCGCCTGGCGAGCTGCGCAATCTTTATCATAAAGCGGGCATCCCAGACGACCGCGAGAGCAGCGGCTCCGGTGGGCAAGGCAAGGGGCGAGCGGAGGGCACCCCGGCAGCGACCGCTTCTGTGGCACCCGCAAAGACGACCCCGAAGAATGATGCCCGGATCGTGTGGAAGCTCACGCCCAGCAGAACGCTCGAGCCAGTCAGCATTAAGACCGGCATCACCGACCACACGAGCATAGAGTTGGTGCAGGTCGTGGCTGGCAGTTTGAAACCGGGCGAAGCGGTCGTTACCGGCGTTGCACAAAGCCAGGGCGAAGCGAAGGCCTCCGGCGGTCCGCGGCGACCATAACGCCAACGTCTGTGATTTCGACGGAACAGTCATCTCCTTCGTCGAACGGCCCGTGCGTTCTTCGCGTGGAGGAACTCCACAAGTATTACCAAATGGGTGCGAACCGCGTGCATGCCTTGCGCGGGGTAAACC
>JALYXP010000358.1 GCA_030947045.1 Verrucomicrobiota bacterium
TCAAAATCATCGCGGTCAACCGCTGCCCTGATGATCGCTTCGACGCGATGGTTACGCGGAATGTAGGCAGGGTTCACCGCGCGCATCGCCACCGTACGTGCGACTGGATCGAGGTTCTCCTCAGCGACTCGCCGGCGCCAGCGTGGCAGCCATGCGTCGAGCGCTGAGCGGTCCGCAAACAGGCTGCGCAAGTCGCCGTCACCCCGGACATCGGAAGCCGCGTCGCTCAATCGGCGAAAGGTCAGCGTGAAGTCGGCACGATTTAAGTGCATCGCGTCGAGGAGTTCCTGACCAAGCGCAGCGTCACCCTCCCTGGTAGTGTGCAGACCGAGCTTGCGATTTAATCCCAACCGATGTGCATCCTGGAATGCCGGGCCGTATGCGCTCAGGGCCTCCTTCGCTTCGGCGATTGCTGCACCGTCATCTTCAGATAGAAGCGGCAGAACGCCCTCCGCCAGCCGGGTCAGGTCCCACAAGCCAATGTTCGGCTGATTCTGATACGCATAGCGACCTTGACGGTCGATCGCGCTCCAGACGGCTTCCGGGTTATACTCATCGAGAAAGGCGCACGGACCATAATCAATCGTCTCGCCCGACACTGACATGTTGTCGGTATTCATGACGCCATGGATGAAGCCGATGAGCAGCCATCGTGCGATCAGCTCCGCCTGCTTTTTGATGATTGCGTCAAGAAAAGCTCGGGCTGGCTTCGCCGCCGACGCTGCCTCGGGATAGTGGCGCGCGATGACATGATCGGTCAGGATCCGCAAGCCCTCGATGTCGTCGCGACTGGCGAAGAACTGAAACGTCCCGACCCGGATGTGGCTGGCAGCGACGCGAGTGAGGATCGCACCCGGCACGATCTCCTCGCGATAAACTTTTTCGCCGGTGGTGACGGCAGCAAGAGCGCGTGTCGTCGGAATGCCAAGTGCGGCCATTGCTTCACTGACAATGTATTCGCGGAGCACGGGCCCGAGAGCAGCTCTCCCATCACCGCGACGCGAAAATGGCGTCGGACCAGAGCCTTTCAGCTGAATGTCGCGACGTGCGCCCGTACGGTCTAACACTTCGCCGAGCAGAATCGCGCGGCCATCGCCGAGCTGAGGGACGAAGCCGCCGAATTGGTGACCAGCGTATGCGGTTGCGATCGGCTCCGCTCCGTCGGGAATTCGGTTACCGGCCAGGATCTCGACGCCGACAGTTCCGGCCAGCCACTCCGGATCAAAGCCGAGCTCCGAAGCGAGGGCCGTGTTCAGCTTGATTAGGCGTGGCGCGGCGACGCGGGTAGGCACCGTGCGCGTGAAGAACCGCTCCGGCAGTCGCGCGTAGCTATTGTCGAAAAGAACTTCGGGTGTCACGCGCCAGGACGGGAGTGTGCGGCTCGGGAACTCTCGTGCGTCCCACCACCGAGCCAGATTTCATGGAGACCGTCGCCTTGGGCCAGGGCCTGCTCCTTGATCGCATCGTAACCAGCGACGACCGAGTTCTCGCGCCGATCCGCAGCCCGTTCCACCTCATTGCTCAAGGCGAGCGGATCGTTCGCCAGCTCTTCGAGATAACTTCGAAGATCACCGACTGCGGCGTACTGTCTGCCGGCCAGAATCAGTTCGCCGCGCTCGAGAGCTATTGCTTGCGACTCAGCGCGGACCCACAAAGTCGCTATCCCCCTCTCCCCGGTTGCGATTCCGGGCTGACCGACTCCGGCTCGAACGTCTGCCATAATGCGGTAAAGGTTCACAGTCGTGATGTAGTCGGAGAAGCGGCGCACCGCCGCGAGCCAAGCGCGGCATAACCTTATCACAAGATCGCGGCTCGCGCGGCCTCGCGCCGTGTTGAACGTTTGTGATCGCTAGAAGGCAGGAAGCTTACTGCGGCGGCTTCTGTGTTTGCCTGATCGCGCCGTTTCCTTCGTCGAAGTAAAGCGACGTGCCGACTCGTGAGGTTCGGAGATACTGGTGCCACTCACCCCCAGGGAGATCGCGCGAGGCTTCCAAGGTGTGTTGTTCCACCGTGCCCGCGTTGCCCTTGTCGGCGGACATCCCTTCAACGACCACCCTGCCGTCGAACGGCTGCGGTGAGTTCACGCCGACCAGACGCGCGATGGTGGCGGCTACGTCAAGGTTCGAGGTAGGGACGTCGCTCTCGAGGCCGCTCGCGAAATCCGGACCAGCCGCGATGAAGGTGTTGTGCAGATCGAAAGGGCTGAGCGTGCCATGCGTCGCCTTCGCCGGATCGCCGCTGCCGTTCGCGATAATCATCCCGGCGACGCCATGCTCGTTCCGACCGTTGTTCCAGCGGAATGTCATCACGACATCGGGTCCCGAATCTGTCTGCACGTGCGCGAGGGCCAGCGGAAACGCGCCTTCCACTTCCGGCCGCGCAAAGATCACGCCGGTGAAATCGGTCTGCTGCAGCACGCGCACGAGTCGCTCGGCGACGGCTGGATCGTGCTCGCCGATGTAATAAAGATTCGTCCCGCCGTTACCGGCCACTTTGATTCGGCCCCGCGGCAGTTCGCTTTCAGTCGGACCTGCCACATCAAAGTCTTTTGTGCGCAGAAAGGCTGCGACATCGACCGATCGCTCGATCGTCGAAAAGCCATGATCCGACGCGAGCAGAATATCGGTGCGGTCGAGAACACCTTTCTCGGTGAGCGCGTGCACGACTACACCTAGGTTGGCGTCGACGGACTTGATCGCAGCCAGCGAGGTCGGCGATCCTGGCTCGGTGGCATGCTGCGAACGATCCGGATCACTCATCCAAAGCACCGAAAGATCGGGAACGCCTTCCCCCCAAAGCACCTCCGTCAGTGCACGTGTGGTCCAGGCATCCTGTGCGACGTTCGGCAGCTCGTCCGCGACCGGAAACGGCCCGAGCATCTTCACAATCTTGGCAAGCGCCTCCTTCGGAATCGTCTCACCACCGAAAAGCGACGCGGACGGCGCCGTCGCGTGGCGATTCTGCAGGAGCGGCGCCGTCTTCGTCCCGGCGATGGCGACGCGTCCACCGCGGGCCTGCACGAGTTCAGCAATCGTCGGCACGGTAAGATATTTCCCACCGGTCACCTCGTCGCCTTTGCTGATCGTTTCCGGCGCATCGAGCCGCGTGAGCTTGCCGCCGCTGATGTCCGGCGGAAACGCCCAATTCGCGATGATGCCGCTACGGTCCGGGTAAACACCGGTGGCCAGCGCAGCGGCATTTACGCTCGTCAGACTCGGATAAACGGAATGATGCCGCCGAAAGATGACGCCGCCGCGGCTGAGCTTCCAGAGGTTTGAGGTGCCGTATTCGGTGACGAAATCCGGCCGCATCCCGTCCCAGACGATCAGGACGACGTGTTCAGCTTTCGCTGTCGGCAGCTTTTTGTCCGCCCCATTCGAATGACCGATTGAGAGAACCGACTGCGCTACAAATAGAAAGATAGACGCGACAACAGCACGATTCACGCTCCACGGTTGATCAGCCGAAGCCGGCCGACAAGGGAGGAGCGGTCCAATAATTTCTGGAAATTAAGCTTGCCCTCGCAGTTGGCTTTTTAGAAACTCCGCCTGTTATATGAAATTCTCTCTCGCTATTTTGTGTGGTGTGGCAGCGGTCGTTTTAGGCGTCGCGTCCTCGTTTTCGGCGACCGCAAAATGCCCGCTGGCGGTAACGTATTCAGGCCCGACAGACGTCCAGTCACCAGAGAGCAACACGAAAAAGCGGTACGTTACCCACAACGGCCAGACTATCTGTATTAGTGTAAACGCGGTCCCGGCCCATACATCTCACGGGGACGTCGCGGGCGGGCCTTGCACGGGTGGTGGAAAATAGCTACCTGCCTCGCTGACGCTCAGCGCGGTTATTTTTTCGTCTCGGCCGCTTCGACCTGCGGTCGTGCGATTGCTGCAACGGTCTGTGTTGCGCTCGTTGTCGCCTCTTTTTGCGGCTGTTCTGACGGCGTTACCGTCTCCACAGGAGGGGCTGTGCTCGCTGCGGACGGCAACCCGTCGCTCCTTCGCGCCGGCAGCACTGCAGGCGAGGTGCTCAATACCAACTCTGGTCCGATAGCAGCGGGGGCGATTGCAACGGACGCCGCCTCCATACTTACACTTGCGCTCACCCCGAGCACGCTCGTTGAGCTTCGACCGTCCACGGGCTTGAAGATCGTCGCGCTTTCGATGCGCAAAGATGGCAACGAAACAGCGTACGACTCGATGCGCCGCCGGGACGCGCATGGGGAGCTGAAGGACGGCACGATCTTTGGCTCTCAAGAGCGGCCGGACGTCGAAGCCGAACCGGTGTTAACGATCGATACTGCAGAGGGGTCGCTCGTCAGCAGCTTCGACTCCACTTTCGCAATGATGCGCGATCAGCGTGGAACGCGCGTCGTCTGCGCCAGCGGGTTGCTTTACTTCGAGCCGAGGGGGCAGCGAGAGGCGGGCGAGCTCGAAGGGGGATCCTTTGGTGAATGGTCCGCCGATGCTGGCCACGTCGCCGCGGCCGAATCAGATGCGGCCGCGCAGGCCGA
>JALYXP010000370.1 GCA_030947045.1 Verrucomicrobiota bacterium
GTTGGTTTCCGATCCGCTCCTGCGGGAAGACATCCAGCAATGTGTGGCCGGCGACCCGCAGAAGCGTTTTGCCGCTGCTGCGCAGCTAGCGGAACGTCTACGTTCGTTGCCCGAACGACGGGACGTCCAGGCGCGGGACCAATCCCGTATCAACGCTCTTGAGCATAGGGCATATCGCCGCGGGATACTCAGGACTGCGGCTGTAGCGGTCGCAATCGTGGCGGCACTTGCTAGCCTTTGGATATACGCCCTGGGGCAATCTCAAAAAGCGAGACATCTACTTCAGGAAGCAAGCGTCTCCGACGTAGCTACGGCAAAAAATCTTTTTGGGAAAGGAAACTGGCGCGAGGCAGTGGCATATCTCGGACGTGCTCTTTACTACGATTCTGAGAACCGGCTCGCCAGCAGCTGGCTTTGGAGCGAGATGGTCTATGGCGAGGGAGATCGTGATCGATTACCCCGTCTTTTGCTGCGTCACGACGCACGGGTAAACAGCGCCGTTTTCAGCCCCGATGGAAGGCGCATCGTAACCACTTGCGGAGAGCTCAGAGAACC
Source organism: Verrucomicrobiota bacterium (assembly GCA_030947045.1). Lineage (GTDB taxonomy): Bacteria > Verrucomicrobiota > Verrucomicrobiia > Chthoniobacterales > UBA10450 > JACCTI01. The sequence continues at coordinate 556 of JALYXP010000370.1, forward strand.
TGGATACGCACAGCAGTGGGACGCGATTACAGGCGAACCAATAGGTCCACGCCTCCAGCATTTGTATACAGTCTTAAGCGCAACGTACAGCGCCGACGGCCACCGCATCGTTACCGCCTGCGGGAATGAATTACCCGAAGTAGGCGACAAATCGCAGCAGTGGGGCTACGCACAGCAATGGGAGGCGAGTACAGGAGAAGCCATCGGCGAGCCGTTGCGCGCTTCTTCCGCGCTCAAATCAGCCGCTTACAGCGCCGATCAGCAACTTATCCTTACACGCGGTGATTTTGAGGCTCAGCTATGGACGGTGGCGGACAGCAAGCGTATTGGCGGCCACTCACTCACGGAAAAACGGCCATCCAAAGTGCAGTTTTCAGCCCCGATAGTTCACTCGTATTAACATCCGGCGTCGACGGGACAGCTAAACTTTGGATTGCCAAATCGGGCCTACCGTCAGGTAAAGCGTTAGAATGTCACAAGAGCGTCCGCAATGCGGTCTTTAGTCCTGACGGCGCAGTCATTCTCACTGTTACAGATACAGAGGCGCAGCTGTGGGAAACAGCAAACCGGAAGCCCTTCGGACGGTCGGTGTCAGCAGTCGAAAGCGGCAGCTTCAGTCCAGATGGCACACGTGTCGTCCTCGGAGGTAATTACAATAACAAGTCTCGGCTGGTGGATTTGCTCACGGGTACAGACATTGGCGCTGGCCTGAACACTCGTGATGGTGCGGTTTTCAGCCCTGACGGGACTCGCGTCACGAACGGCGCCGAAATGTGGGATGCTGCTAGCGGAGAACCGCTGGGGAGAACGTCTGACGAGGCCGTGCGAGCCGCTACTTGGAGCCCTGCTGGCACTCAAGTGCTTACCGTCAACGGGGACAATACTGCGCGGCTGTGGGATGTCGCTTCCAGTCACGTCTCCGGCGAAATCATGCGAGACAATGCGTGGGTCTCCGCAGCGGCGTTTAGTCCAGACGAACAGCGCGTTGTAACTGCCTGTCACGCCCCTGAAGACAACTCATGGGGTCCCGCTCATGCTCAGCATTGGGAAGTCGCGAGCGGTAAACGCATTGGTGCCCCTCTATCGCATGATGCTTGGGTAGGCAGTGCCGCTTACAGTCACAGTGGCGCTTTGATAGTTACGGCGAGCAACGACCAGACCGCGGTGATCTGGGATGCCGCAAGTGGGTCTCGAGTTGGAGAGCCACTGGCCCACAGAGGCGTGGTGAAGAGCGCTGTTTTTAGTCCGGACGACGCGCGGGTTCTCACTGCAGGCGGATTCTCACTTCGAGACGGGTTCGGCGAAGTGCAACAATGGGACTCGGTCACACACCAGCCTCTCGGTGCGCCGATGCACTACGATCGTCTCGTGAATAGCGCCGTGTTTAGCCGCGACGGGCGACTCATTGTCACTGCGAGTAACGGCGGCCACGTACAGGTTTCGGACGCCGCCACCGGTAACCCGTTCGGTAAAGCGTTGCCAGACGGCATACTCGACGTAACGAGCGCAGTCTTCAGCGCCGATGCTAAACGCGTGCTTACCGCGGACGCGCGTTCCGCGCAGCTGTGGGACATCGCTACAGGCGAGAAGATTGGCAAGCCGATTTCCCGCGGTAGTGTTGCCGCATCCTTCAGTAGCGACGCACAGCGGATTGTGACAGGAGATGACAGAGGGGCTGTGCAAATCTGGGAACCCAACGGCGAACCCCTAGGTCCACCGTTCCGACATAATAGCGGGAGGGTCAACAGCGTTGCTTTTAACACTGATGGCACCCGTATCTTAAGTGCAAGTAACGATCACACGGCGCGCGTCTGGGAAGTAGACCCTCCAACGACGGCAACCCCTGTGTGGCTAGAACAATTTACCGCCGTCATGTCTGGTCTGCGATTCGAGAAGTCAGGGGAGTTAGCCAAGGTAGAGGAACAAGAGCGCGTGACCGCCCGTGACAAGCTGCGCGAATCGCTCCGGGCGTGCGAAGACGCCACTCCAGACGAGACACGAGCTTGGCAGCGGCTCGGCCGTTGGGCGTTAGCTCCGGCCGGTGAACGACAAGTTACACCGGGAAGTGCCGTGTCGGTCAAAGCACTAGCTGAACGGGAACTTGCGAGCGGCGAAGAAGCTGGGGTGCGCCACGCTCTAGCTTTGGCACCCAACCATCCGCTCGTGCACATCGCTCTCGCGGCTTTCGAAAAGGACAACGCTCGTGCGAATTTCCTTCGCAGCTACGATCTCCGTTGGTTACCGCGCGAGCCAGGGATTCGTCGACAAGCAGGAGAGATGTTACGGGCCCAAAATCAGCCGGAACTCGCCAGTCGCGCGGAATCAGATGATCAACCATAAGCCGTGCAGAGGATTGAGGTTCCCGTCTCTGGCCTTTGCACCTACGGTCGACGAGACGGAACACCGTCCATGCGTTTGACCGCTAACCGGCTTGAGCTTTGACAAGCTCGCCGTCAGCCGCAGCGTAGGAACCGCTTCACCGAAAGGGCGCGATGACGATTGCTTTTTCGTTCGTCGCCGAAAAACGCGACGTCATGTGCTACAG
>JALYXP010000371.1 GCA_030947045.1 Verrucomicrobiota bacterium
CTGCGCGATTGTCTGCAGCACACCGATCATCGCCTCCCGCGTAGCCGGATTGCAGTAATTCAGCTGCGCAACATCGGGCCACGGCGGGAAAAACGGATCGCGTCCGCAGGCCACGAACCGCACGTCAGTGCCGTCAGCATTCTCGATCGGCCGATACAAACCGGGGTCAGCACGATAGTTCCCGAGCGTCCCTTGCACGTAAAATTCCGGGTTAGTGCTCATCCACTCGTGGTCGAACCCGGTGTGGTTCGGAACGAAGTCCAGCACGAGGGCGATTCCGCGCTGCGCCAGCTCAGCACGGCAGTGATCCAACGCTGCCCAGCCGCCCATTCGCTCATCCGGTTCGTACGCCTGGATAGAGAACGCGGAGCCCGGCACGTCCTTCATCTCCCATCCCGGCAGCGCCCGGTCATAGTCCGACAGGTGCCCGAGATCCGTGCGCGCGATTTGGCGTCCGACGGCGCTGCGCCGCCACACACCCATTAAATACAGGCAGTCGAAACCCGCTTCCGCGAGGGCGTCCCATGTCGCCGGTGGCACATCGGCCAGAGTGATGTGCCGGTCCTCCCGTCGCGACAGCCGGTCCAGCCACGGCCACGCGCTGATCTCGTAAAGGTGCGGATGTCTGCGCATGGACCCGCCGCAACACTGCCGATCCGACCGGCGAAATACGATTCGATTCGTGCGGCCCGGCTACTGGTCGAAGTTCCGCATTGTGCAGCGCACCGCGATGCGTAATCTCCCGATCGTTCGCTGGCTGGCTGCGAGCCACCGAGACGATACGCACCGCTAGCTCAATTGGCAGAGCAGCTGACTCTTAATCAGCGGGTTGTTGGTTCGATTCCAACGCGGTGCACTTCCCGGTTGTAACTGCGAGGCAGACCGTGACGCGCTGGCATTCTCGATTACCTTCAGCCGACATGAGCAACATCGCCGAACCTGCGACGTGGAGGAGCATGCGGGCGGAAGCTGGGTTGGTCGGCCCGTGCAAGAAACGCACGTCGCTTGATCGCCGCCCGCTTGTGCTAACGGCGGCACCGGTCGTCCTTGTGATCGACGATCGCTCGACGTTGCCTCCTGCGTGATGAAGCTGGCGGTAGTTATCCCTTGGTTCGGCCGCGAACTAAAAGGCGGCGCCGAGCAGCAGGCCTGGCAGATCGCGGCGCGCCTCGCTGCACGGGGACACGAGATCGAAGTCGTGACTACTTGTTGCCGCTCGCATCAGGACGACTGGTCGACGAATCACCTCAAGGCCGGCTCCACCGACGAGCCTGAAGGATTCAAAATCCGGCGGTTTCCGGTGGTGGAACGGAATCGCGCGGCCTTCGATCGTGTTTGTAGCTATCTCCTGAGTCTTAAGCCGAACGAGTTAATGACAGGTATGTCGCCAGTTGTGACAGAAGACGCGGCGACCTTCACCGATGAATTGATCAAATCGCCCGAGTTACTGCTCTTTCTCAGCGATCACCACTGGGATTTCGATTGGGTCCTTTTCCTACCGTATCTTTACGGCCCGATTCTTCACGGCGTGTCGATCGTCGGGGAGCGAGCCGCATTGCAGCCCTGTCTGCATGACGAGGCCTACGCCTATCTCCCGCAGGTCGCTGAAGCGTTCTATCGCTGCGGGAAACTGCTCTTCAATAGCGACGGCGAACGTGAGCTCGCATCGCGGCTTTTCGGCCCGGCGATTTGGCAGAAGTCAGCGGTGGTGGGCGAAGGGGTTGAAACGGCCGGGCACGACGGCCTTGCGGTGAACGGCGCCGCGTCGCCCCGGAGCGAGCACTCATACGTGCTCTATCTGGGCCGCCGCGACGCGGGCAAGAATGTGCCGCTGCTCGTGAACGCTTTCCGGCGTTTCAAAAAGGCGCGTCCAAATTCGAAACTCCGCCTCATCCTGGCCGGCAACGGCGACGTTGATGTGCAGGGACAACGAGACATCGATGATCTCGGCCTGGTGAGCGAAGAGGTGAAGGAGCGATTGCTCAGCGACTGCGCAGCTCTATTCCAACCAAGCGCTAACGAGAGCTTCTCGCGTGTGATGATGGAAGCCTGGATGCATGGTCGGCCCGTCGCGGCGCATGCTGCATGCCTGGCTACAGCTGTGGCAGTCGACCGCTCGCGCGGAGGCTGGGTAGCTGGCAGTGAAGATGAATGGGCTGCGCTTTTCGCCGAAGTCGCGCGCACGCCGGCCCGTCAGCTCGCCCAGCGCGGTGAACGGGGACGCACCTACGCACGTGATCTTGCCGACTGGGATCGCGTGATGGAGCGCTATGAGCATTT
>JALYXP010000433.1 GCA_030947045.1 Verrucomicrobiota bacterium
GAAGCCGGACCCGATTTCACCGACGCTGTGATTCGCGTCGACGGAGATGAGGTTATGCGCGGCAGTATCGAATTTGACCTGATCAACCGCAGCTGGGAAACGCACGGCCATTCCACGAATCCAGCGTTTGAGGCGACCGTGCTACACGTCTTCGTGCATGCGAGCGACCAGGCTTTTTTCACTCGCACACTCGCTCATCGGAACGTGCCGCAGGTCTGCGTCGATCTCGCGACGCTGCCGGAAAGCTTCGCCGCGAATGTGCCGCTCGCGCGACCCGGCCGTTGCCAGGCGCCGCTACGTGGGTTGGCTGAGGAGCGCGTCGCGAGCGTGCTCGCCGGTGCCGCAAAGTTCCGCCTCCGCCGCAAAGCTGCGCATTTGCGCAGCCTGATCGACGCGCATAGACGCGACGAAGCGCTGTTCCAGGAGCTCGCTGCCGCGCTCGGCTACAAGCAGAACAAGCTGCCGTTTACCCTGCTCGCGCAACGTCTGCCGCTCGCAAGGCTACGAGACCGGGCGGACGACGCGGAAGCGCTCCTCTTCGGCGTCGCCGGCTTCCTGGCGGCGTCGGATCTGGGCGTTTATGAACACGAGACGCGTGCTTACGTCCGGACGCTTTGGGACCGCTGGTGGCGTCAGCGCGATGCGATGCAGCGTCTTGTTCTTCCCGCGCAGCTCTGGAGCTTCAGCGGCGCGCGCCCGTTAAATCATCCGCAACGCCGGCTCGGTGCGCTCGCTGCCTTAGCGGCTAGCTGGCCGGCGCTGACCAAGCGTATTTCGGCGCGTGACAGTGCCGGCGTGGAGACGTTTCTCACGGACCTGGCGCACCCGTTTTGGAACTGGCATTATACGCTCACGTCCGACGCGACGACGAGGCAGATGGCGCTCATCGGTTCTTCCCGCGCGGCGGAGATCCTCGCGAACGTCGTTTTCCCTTTCCTTTGGGCCGAGGGCGCCGAGCTCTGGGGCGACTATGAGAAATTACCGGCACGACTAACGAATCGTCGCCTTGAGACAGCGATCACTCGCCTGTTCGGCGACGATCCGCGAAGAGTGCAGTTCACCCGCCGCGTCGCGCAACAACAAGGATTACTACAGATCTACGAGGACTTTTGTTTGCAGGATAATTCCGACTGCGCGCAGTGCCCGTTTCCCGAGCAAATACAGAAATGGAAATGATTCTGCGAAGCCCCATCGCTGAAGAAAAAGCTCGGCGAGGAGGGGGTTAATGGCTGATTCTGTCGGCTCCGAGTTCCATGAAGTCTTGCCGACGCGACGCCTTCACCCTGATCGAACTGCTGGTCGTCATCTCGATCATCGTCGTGCTAATCGGCGTGGCGTTTCCAGTGTTTCAAGGCGTGCAGAACGCCGCGAAAAAAACGCAGGCAAAAAACGACCTCCTCCAGATCGTGACGGCGGTGAACGCTTACTATACCGAGTACGGGAAGTATCCGGTCACGATCACAGACGCGACGAAGGACGCGTATTTCGGAACCGTCACGGAAACCGCGCCGACCGGCGCGGTCAGTTACGCTAACAATGACGTCCTGATCGACGTCCTGCGAAGCAACACCGGCTCCGCGCAGAATACCGCGTTGGTCACAACATTGAATCCGCGCGGAATCGCTTTTCTTGACCCGCGGTCCGTTGGAAATAACGCCAGCCCTACTGGAGGAGTCATTCCGAACGGTGCGACCGTCGTATCGCCCAAAAGGGTAGGCGTCTGGTATGATCCGTGGGGCTCACCGTATAAGATTTTGATCGACACCACGTATGATAACAGTCTGGCGAACCCGTACTTAGACGCGCCGGGTGGTAGCACGCTCGCGGCCGGAATCGTTTGCTGGTCGCTTGGCGCGAGTGGGACGCTTGGCGGCGGAACGGGAGCAACGGGTTTTAGCAAGGAAGCCGGTTCCGCCAACAACTACACGAATTCAGGCGACATCATCTCCTGGCGATAGGGTGTGCCTGCGCTTGCAAACCGCCGACCGACCATCCACAATCCGCCTTCTGACGCGGGTGTAGTTCAATGGTAGAACGGCAGCTTCCCAAGCTGCATACGAGGGTTCGATTCCCTTCACCCGCTCTTCCTCCAATCAGACCTCAATGAAAAGAATTTTGCTTCGTGCAGTGTCCCTTTCCGCTCTCTGTGGCGTCGTCTTTGCGGCCAATGGTTGCGGCAACACGAAGATCACGCCCGGCGGACCGCGCGACTTTGCACCCCAGACCGGCTCGATGATCGGCCGCAGGCTGCCTGTGGGGTCGACTCAGATGGTGGACAGAACACCGAAGTCAGCCGCAAAGCCGAAACGCACAAAGGCAGTAAAGGAGCAGAAGCGGGAGCGCGCCGCCGATGATTACATGACGCGTGGCGGTTTTCGGTAATTAAAAACACCCGCAGCTTTGACATAGCACACTTCCTGCTACATGATGGGCTTGGCGAAAGCTGTTGGGCTTGTGTTAGTGGGCGCTACGCTTCCTCGTGAAGGGCGCTCTTTATTCAGTCTCAATAGCTATCGACGTTTAAGTCGGCCACGGAGTTCTTCGAGGAGCTCCGGTTTTAAATAGCTAAGCCGCTGGCGCTTGCGCCGCGGCGGAAAATTGCACAGCGCTCGAGATCTGTGCGTGAGACACAATGAAACCTACAGTTCAAACCCTTCGCCCGGCTCGCCGCGGCGAATCGCAGCGCCCTGCTGCCCATTCCGTAATCAGCTCGCCAGTCACTGACTGGAGCTTCCAGCCTGGATCCGCGAACCTCGTCAGCCACGGCACTTTCCTTCCGGGAGCGGCCAACTCGGCAGCTGGGTTCCGTGGCCTCAGCCAAGCCTTCTTCGACGCCGAGTCGAAGCGGAGCTATCGCGCCGAAGCAGGTGTGTTCGTTGCGATGATTGCGTTGGCCGTTTGGCCAATTGCGCAGGCCGCGCACGCAGCGTTCGCGCTCTTGAAGTAAATCACGAAGTCGGCTGCATTGGGTTCGACCCCGGTGCAGCCGACGATCTACTTCCGTCCGAAAAAGTGACGGAATGTCTGAAAGATGCGGCTGGGAGCGACTTGAGCTTTTTGCCCGAAATCGTCCAGTCGCTGCGCGAGCTGCGTCTGGATTCCGCCGTGAATCGAGCACGCGCTACCCGGCACCTTGTCGACTGGTAAGGTGATCTCGTATCCTGTCCCCGAGGCCAGGCAGCCATCCGTCGCGAGCTGGTTTGACGTCGCGCAAACTGTCGCGCGGGCAAGCTGCATCGTGGGCTGGAACGCCTGCGCCGGGTAACGTTGCGCCGCTTTGCCCATGACTTGCGTCCAGACGGGCAACGCGAGCGCCGCGCCGTAGCCCTTGGCCATGATCGTCTGCGGCTGATCGAACCCGACCCACACGCCGCAGGTCAGCGCGGAGGTGTAACCGAGAAACCACGCGTCTTTGTAGTCGTTCGTGGTGCCGGTCTTACCCGCCGCGGGTAGTTTGAATCCGAGCGACTTCGCACTGGCGGCCGTTCCACGGGTGAGAACTTGCTCCATTACCTGCGTCGTCATCCAGGCCGCGCTCGGATCAATGCCAGGGGTCGAAACGTGCGCCGCGCGATAGATCGGGTTGTGATCTGCGTCGTCGATTCGTTCGATGATGTACGATTGCTTCCGGACTCCGGCGTTCGGGAAAACGGTGTAGGCAGACGTGAGATCCTTCAGGTCCGTCTCGAACGAACCGATGTAAATCGCAGGGCCGTTTGGAATTTTCTCGCCGAGGCCGAGACTAGTTGCCGTCTTTTGCACGGCATCAGGCCCGACGATGTCGCCGATGCGCACAGACATGGTATTGCGCGAATGGATGAGACCGTAAGAGGCCGGCTGAATGCCGCCGTAGGTGCCGTCGGAATTACCCGGCGTCCAGTTACCGGCGCCGCGGATTTCACCGGGCTGAATCGGCCCATCGCTGATCGCCGCCCCTGGAAGTAGCCCGTGTGAAAAGGCGAGTGCATACACGAATGGCTTGAACGAGGAGCCGACCTGCCGGTTCGCCGGCGGCAGCGCCCGATTGAATTTGCTCTCGCCGTAATCGCGTCCGCCGACTAGCGCACGCACGCCGCCGCTTGCGTTATCGATGACCACGACGGCTCCTTGCAGGTAAGGCATCGCAGAGTCTTCGCCGTTTTCCGGCGGCCGGTATTGTGCCTTCGTCGGATGATGGAAGCCGGGCTGATGCTCGACTTTCGCAAGCTGCGTTTCGAGCGCTTGTTGCGCTGAATTCTGCACCGCTGGATCAAGTGTCGTATAGATCGAGAGGCCACCAAAATCGATCTGCTCGGGCGAAAGCAGCAGATTCAAATCGCGCTGCACCGCGTCCATCGCGTAGTTCTCCTGAATCTGCGGCAGGCGACGTGGATTCGAATTCACCTTCGTCGCTTTCGCCTGCTGCGCTTCGTTTGCGCTGATCTTCTTCAGGTCGACTAATCGATCCAGCACGGCGTCTCGTTGATCGGCCGCGGCATCCGGATTTTTGAGTGGCGAGAATCGATTCGGGCTGCGAATCAATCCTGCGAGCAAGGCTGCTTCCGACAGGTTCAATTTCGAAGCGTTCTTCCCGAAGTACGCTTGCGACGCTGTCTCGACCCCATAGCAGCCCGATCCGAAGTAAATCCGGTTCACATACGCTTCGAGAATCTGCTCCTTCGTGAACTGCCGCTCGATCCGCAGCGCCACCATCGCTTCCAGCATTTTGCGGCGGAGATTTCTGCCGCCGAGCGGGAGGCTGTTACGCGCGAGCTGCTGGGTGATCGTGCTCGCGCCTTCCTTCTTTGAGCCACTCGTGATGTCGCGAAACAGCGCTCGCAAAACGCCGCGCGGATCGACGCCGCCGTGTTCATAAAAGCGCGAGTCTTCCCGCGCGAGGAGTGCGTCGATAAATAGCGGAGACACCTCTGCGAACGGCACGACAACGCGATTTGCCCCGGCCAGTCGGCTATACATTTTGCCATCAACATCGTAGACGGTATTGCGTTCGGGCATCTCGCTGATCGTCTTGAGATCAAGCGTCTGCGCCCAGATGCCGTAAAAGCTGATCAGGCCGAAAACGAGCGCCAAGCCGAGGACCGCAAGAACGGCAAAAAGGCCAATCCGCCGGCCTCGCTTTTTCTTACCGGGAGCGCTGTCATTCCTCGGTGCGGCGCCACGCGCAAATAGTTTCATCGACACTTTGTAATCGGCGGCACGCTCCATCCGACCGCAGAGCAGCCGAATTTACTCAAAATATCCCGAACCGCATCAGCCGCTGGGGCGTTGCGCCACATCGACCACGCGGCTGTCGGACCGCCTATAAACGGAGCCGAACCGGGCTTTCGTGCTGCTCGGTGGCGCAAGGAGCGTTGATCGGGACGGCCGGCTGTTCGTCGCTCGGCTGCACGATCTTATGATCGATGAGGTATTCCTCGAGTTCTTCGCCACTGATGTCTGCCACCATCTCGCCATTGATCTCGACGCACGGCGACAAAGGCTGACCGCTTTTGGTTTCCATCTCCCAGCGAAACGCCGGATTCTGGATGATATCCTTTTCGGTGTACTGAAGATTGTATTTCGCGAGCACGGCGCGAACGCCGCCGCTCCAACCGCAATGCGTCTTAAGGTAGGCAGTGATCTGTGGGGTTTCCATCGGCTGGGAAGTTAGCACACGTTCGCCGTCACGCACGCGTTAGCGGATTTCTGCTGCGCCAAAGTACGGCTGAAGCGCCGCTGGTAAACGGACCGAGCCGTCCGGTTGCTGCCCAGCTTCGATGAGCGCGGCGAACAGACGCGGGAGCGCTAACCCCGAGCCATTGAGCGTGTGGCAAAAGCGGTTTTTCCCCTCCGCATCCTTGTAGCGAACGTTCATCCGGCGCGCTTGGAAATCCTCGAAGTTCGAGCAGCTCGAGACTTCGAGGTAGCTGTTCTGACCCGGCGACCAAACCTCAATGTCGTACGTCTTCGCGGAGCCGAAGCCCAGGTCTCCGGTGCAAAGCTCGATCACGCGATAGTGCAAGCCGAGCAACTGCAGCACGCTTTCTGCGTTGGCGGTTAGCGCTTCATGTTCTGCGTACGAAGTCTCGGGCGTGGTCAGCTTGACGAGCTCAACTTTGTCGAACTGATGCACACGGATAATCCCGCGGTTTTCACGTCCCGCTGATCCAGCCTCGCGGCGGAAGCACGGCGTGTAGGCCACGAACTTCTTCGGCAAATCAGCGGCCGCGAGAATTTCTTCGCGCAGGAAATTCGTCACCGGCACTTCCGCCGTCGGCGCGAGGAACATCTGGTTGCCTTCGAGGCCATACATATCCTCCTCAAATTTTGGCAACTGCGTCGTTCCAACCATGCATTCGCGGCGCACTAGAAATGGCGGGCTCATCTCGAGATAGCCATGCTCGCGCGTGTGCAGATCGAGCATGAACTGAATCAACACGCGCTCCAGCCGCGCGCCTTGCCCGGTGAAACAAATGAAGCCGCTGCCGCTTAATTTCGCCGCGCGTTCCAGATCGAATAGCCGCAAGCGTTCGCCGATCGCGACGTGATCGTGCACTTCGCCTTCGATCTGCGGCTTCTCGCCCCAGCTTCGGATGACGGGATTGTCGCTCGCTTCCTGGCCGGGCGGCGCGGCAGCGTGCGGCAGATTAGGGATGTTCAGCAGCAAACCTTTCTGCCGCTCCTCTACGCCTGAGGTCTGCTCATTCAGTGCCGAGATTTCGTCGCCGATCTCGCGGACGCGGCTCTCAAGTTCATCCGACGATTCACCGCGCGCGCGTTTGCCACCGATCTCTTTGCTGAGGCGTTTGCGGTCGGCGTTAAGTAGCTGCAGCGACGTTTCGGCTTTTCGACGCTCCGCATCGACGCGCAAAATTTCGTCGATCTTCGCCGCCTCGTCGCCATTCCGCGTGGCGAGACGCTTTTTCACAAGCTCCGGCTGTTCGCGGATGAGGCGGATATCGAGCATGGCCGCTGATATCAGCAGCGCGGCTCGACTGCAACTTAGGGGTTTTGCTCGCCGTCATTCCGAGCGCAGCGGAGCGGAGTCGAGGAACCCCATGGCATTAAGCTTCATGGGCGCGACGGGGTCCCTCGACTTCGCTCGGGATGACGAGCTTGGATAAGCGGTTTCAAGTCAGTAGCGTCGACGACATGCCCGAGACAACCCCGCGCCTCACCGTTACCAACTACATCGACGTCATCTCCTCCTGGTGCTACTGGGCGGCGCCGGCGTGGCGGGACCTGCAACTGCGCTACGCCGGCCGCGCGAATTTCCAGTGGAAGATCGCGCTGATGGACGCGAGCGGCTTGCCGACTTCGCACGCGCAGATGGATTGGTTCTACCGCCGCAGCGGGATGATGATGCGATCGCCGGTGATGTTGAAATCCGCATGGCATCAGGTCGGCCGGACCGAATACCTTGCGCCAAACGCCGTCGCGGAAGCGGCGCGAGATTTCGGCGCTGCTGACGAACGCGTGTGGCTCGCGCTGGCACGAGCGGGTCTGCTGGAAGGGCGCAACACCGGCGATTGGAACGTCGCTGCGGAGATTGGCGCGCAGGCAGCCGGTGTCGACAAAGCAAAATTACTCGAACGCGCGCGTTCGCCGGAAATAGAAGCGCGCATTCGCGCCAGCACTGCCGAGTTCCACGCCATGCAGCTGACGCAACGCCCGACATTCGTTGTCGACAGTACGATTGGTGATCGCGCCATCTTTTCTGGATTCGCGAAAGCCGAACCGATCAGTGCGGCGATCGATTCCATGCTCGACGACCTTGTCTTCTACGATGCGCACGCCGCGCATTTCGGTGCGCCGCCTGCGTGACGGCGCCAGATTCGTCTTGCGGCGGCCACGATGTTGCTTTCAACTTCGCTCGGCTGGCGCATGTCGTTAGCCGGTCGACGCATTCATCGCAGCTGCGTCGGGGCAGAGTGTCGGGTTCGCGTGAGTGAACCTGGAGTTGGTGCGATGAAATGATGACAACGGCGGCGGGGTTCACTCCCTTCGTTTGCCGGCTTAGAGCTTGATTTAACCTGCAACCACAAATTCGTGTAAACGGCCGGATTCGCGCTCGCGAAGTCCGGGTTATTGTCGGCGCCACCAGCGAACAGCTCGGCGTCATGAAACTCTCCGATGCGCTCAAGCGAGCGCAAAGCCTTGGCATGGACCTGGTGGAGGTTGCGCCGACGGCGAATCCGCCGGTCTGCAAGATCGTCGATTTCGGGAAGTTCCGTTACGACATTGCGAAGCAGGAAAAGGAGAAGAAATCCTCCGGCACGAAACTGAAAGAGATCAAATTCCGCGTCAACATCGACGCGCACGATTACGAGACGAAGTTGCGTCACGGCGAAGCGTTCCTCGACAAGGGGAACAAGGTGCGTGTGCAGCTGCAATTCCGCGGCCGCGAGATGGCACACCAGGAGTTCGGCATGCAATTAATGTACCGCGTGCGCGACGATCTCAGCGGGATGTCGCAGGTAGAGATGGAGCCAAAGGCGGCGGGTCGTAACATCACGATGACGTTGTCGCCATTGCCCGCCGCGCGGCGGAAACGCCGCTTCTCCAGCGAAGCGGATGACGCTGAGGCCGAGGCGCAGAACGAGGCCGAAAACGCGGCGGACGAGACCTAGACGCGCCGGCCGAAGCTCGTCATCCCGAGCGAAGTCGAGGGACCCCGGTGCAGAACCAGCGGCGTCGCACTAAATCTGCGGGGTCTCTCCACTCCGCTCCGCTTCGGTCGAGATGACGGAGCTTGTCAGACGCCCGTCCGGGGTGTTGCGACCGCTAACAGATTCTTTCTCGCGCACGAGCTCACTCAGCCGCGTGATGCTAATCGCGCGTCCAGTCGTTTCATCAATGCCGACAACCGCGCCGCAGATCCGCACATCCCCGCGCGCGACCGGAAATTGCGCCGGCAGATTCGACCTAAAGCGATGAATGATCGGCTCTATCGCGCGACCCAGAATTGACTCTGACGGCCCGCACATTCCCGCGTCGCAAAGAAACGCAGTGCCGCCGGGAAAGATTTGCTCGTCGGCTGTCTGCACATGCGTATGCGTGCCGATAACCGCCGAAACGCGACCGTCGAGAAAGCGCCCGAGCGCAATTTTTTCGCTCGTCGTTTCAGCATGCGCATCTACAAAAATAACCCGCGTCTCCCCCTGCATTTCAGCGACCGCGCGATCCACCGCTTCGAACGGATTCTCGAGAATCGGCTGCATGAAAGTGCGGCCCTGGACGTTGATTACCCCTACCTTTCCTTTTGCCGTCTCGAGCACGATCGAGCCGGCGCCGGGAGCACCGTCAGGATAATTGATCGGACGCAATAACCGTGGCTCAGTCGGCAGATAACCAGCGATCTCTTTCTGGTCCCAGATATGGTCGCCGGTCGTGACGACCGATGCGCCTGCGCGGAGAAGATCGATGCAGATCTTCGGTGTGATTCCGCGTCCACCGGCCGCGTTCTCGCCATTTACGATGACAAAATCGACGGCATGCTCGCGCTTCAGATCCGCCAACCGCGCGATGACGGCGCTGCGGCCCGGCTCGCCAACGATGTCGCCGAGGAACAGAATCGTCAGCATGGCGCGAACATCGTGGTAAATAGTTCGAAGTCCAAAACTGTGATGCTTCCTCGAACGCTTCAGCGCCTCCTGCGTGCAACTTTTGTTCTTTGCCTGCTGGCGGGGCAGGCGCTGGCTGCGCCGAATATCAGCCCGCTCGGGAACACGCCCGATTGGAAAGCGTTTGAACGCTACCAGGAGACGATCACACATGATGAATTCGAGCGGCTCTTGCGCGAGGTCTACTGCCCACGGGGAGTCGCGCCGGAATTAATCGATGTGCGACCCGGCGAAGTGCGGTTCCTGATCGATCGGGACGAGAAGAGCTTCTTCACGTTGCGTTTCGCCGCGGATGAGAAATCGCAGAAGCGGATTCCGCGCGTCTGGCGCCCGGCCGCTTCCCTCCCGAAAGCGAAGAAAGGGAGACCGCTTTCCGGAGTGAAGATCGCGCTCGATCCGGGGCACATCGGCGGCAAATGGGCGCAGATGGAGGAGCGCTGGTTTCAAGTCGGCGATAGCAAGCCGGTGCAGGAAGGCGACATGACTCTGCAGGTCGCGAAGCTCGTCGCGGCGAAGCTGCGCATGATGGGCGCGGTGGTCACATTCGTTCGCGCAAAAACGGAACCGGTCACACCGAAACGGCCCGGGGATTTGAAGGAGGTCGCGAAAGCAGTTCTACAGCGCGCTGGTGACGCGTCGCCGCGCGAAACTTATTCTGGCCCTGCCGATCCCGAGAAAGAACATACGCTGCAGTGGGAGCAGGAATTGTTGTTCTATCGCAACAGCGAAATCCGGCGCCGGGCCGAGATCGTGAACAAGAAGATCCGGCCCGACGTGACGCTCTGCCTGCACTTCAACGCGGAGGCGTGGG
>JALYXP010000085.1 GCA_030947045.1 Verrucomicrobiota bacterium
CGGCATTAATTTCCGGCGCCGGCATGGGGTTTCTCTCGCCAGCTCTCACAGTCGTGGTGCAAAACAGCGTCCCGGTCGCACGTATGGGCAGTGCGACCACCAGCCAGCAATTCGTCCGGCAGGTCGGTGCCGCCCTCGGCGTCAGCGCCTTTGTCCTGGCCGCAACCGTCGGCGGATTCCGCATGGGCCTACTCGTGATGATCGCCGTCAGCGCCGGAACATTCGCCTGCATCTTGGCGCTGCCGGCGCACAGTCTGCACGCACACAGAAACGATCGCTAATGGTGCGTGTCGTCCCCGCAATCGCAGAGGCCAGCGCGCGGCTTGCCCTACTCCCTTGTTAGTTTCGCGGCCGCTAGCATTGCAATTGCTTGTCTTGCAATGCATGACAACGACGCTCGATGAAATATTGCAATGCGAAGACCGCCTTCACGCGGAGATCGCAGAACGTGAATGCCTCCTCGCTGCCGTTAATGTCCTGAAAGGTTACGCGGAGAAAGGTCGGAGCTTGAGAGGACTCGAGCTAGGCGCGCTCGGGAAAGCTCTGCTAACCACTGACGGGACAAAAACGCTTCTCCTCGCGGCGCCAGCAGAGAAGCCGGCCGACGTAGCGCCGCCGCCGCCAGCTTTGCCGCGACCGAAGCCATACAGACATCCCGAGTTGGAGAAGCTGTGCCCCCCCAACCTGCATGGCCGTGACACGATGGCCGTTCGCTGGGCAATCGAGCGGATGACTGGCGACTTCACCTTGATCGACATCGCGAAGCTGCTGAAGACGGAAGGGCAGCCAATGGGCAACCCGAAGATCTCCGTCGTGCTGACGCGAATGCAGCGACATGGACACATTCAGGTGATCGAGTACGGCCGCGGGCCGGTTCCGACCGTGTTCCGCAATCCGAACGTCACCGACGAGACGCCAGTAGCCGAGGCAGCGTAAGACAGAAAACTTCCTTTCGCGGGTCGCGAGACGCGGAGTCGCGTTGGAAAACTTCCATCCATCGCTGACGGCTCCCCGCCGCCGGTCGGAAGCATCGCCGTCATTCCTATGGAGGATCGACATCCGGCTTGGAAAGTCACACTGCGCCCGTAAAACTTCGCTTTGTCGGACGTTTGCCGCGCAAACCTGACAGAAGCACAGCTAAACCGGACAGAAGAACGCGATACTCGTATCGAAAGCAGCGCTCCGCTTGTCTGAAGCCCGACAAACGAGACAAGAAGAACGGCAACTCCAACCTTAAGCACGATTGGTCTGATGAGAAGAAGCGTTGATGAGGTAAGAAGAATCGCTTCTCACACCTGAAGCATCGCCGATCAGGTTGAATGAACGATTTATCAAACCAGAAAATTCATTTCTGCGGTTTGATGACTCATTGTTCAAACTGGAAGAATTGTTCTGCAGATCAGAAGCATTATTCAGCAGATAAGAAGAACGATTCCTTCAACAGGAATAGTGCGTCATCAAATAAGGGAAGCCGTGCATCAAACAAACAAAGCCTTGCATCAAACAGGATCAGCGCGTCAGCAGATGGAGGAAGCGCGTCAGCAGACAAGAGAGGTAGTTCATCAGGCAGCCGCAGCGCGTCATCACGGAGGAGTGGCGCGTCATCAACTCAGCCGAGTCGTTCTTTAGACGGCCGCAGCCATTCATCAGAGAAGCGCAGTGATTGATCCAACAGGAGAAGCCGGGCATCCGACGAGCGAAGCCGTTCATCAGACAAGTGCCGCCATTTGGCGGAGAAGGGCAGCCGGCGATCAAACAGGAGAAGCCGTTCGTCAGGCAGGTCGGTGCCGCTCTTGGCGTCAGCGCCGTAGATTCGTTCGCTCCCGCTCTCTCACCCTAACGGGCTGCCCGTCTATCTCGCTCGATTGACTTTCTCGCTGCCCGCTCCTCGCCCATAGGGCTGCCGTCCCGGCAGTCTATGTCGCCTGATCCCGTTCGGCTCCATTCACCCTCCCTGCCAACCTTCTGCTGACTCGCTTCCGCCAATAGGTGCCGGGTAGCGCGAGGTCAGGGTTGATCCCGTGCTCGCGGCGATAATCAGGGCGACCGCCAGCCATTGACGGAAGGAAAGCAG
>JALYXP010000383.1 GCA_030947045.1 Verrucomicrobiota bacterium
CTCGAGAAATTGCAATCAGGCGATCCTGCGTGGGAAGAGATGGTTCCCCTAGAAGTGGTCGCAATGATAAAAAAGCGCGGCTTTTTCGGCTACACGGCTCCCGTCCCGCTCTAGCCGGAGAGATCGCCGGAGTTTTTTCGCGTTCCCGTAGCGGAAAACGGGAAAAGCAATCGCGTCGGCACAGTTCCCGCTACAGCCAAGGGGAGCACCATGGCGAAGCGCGGCAATTCTGTTATCGGGATCGATCTGGGAAAACACGTCTTTAAGGGCGTTGTCCTGCACCGGAAGAGTGACTCCCGCTACGTCTTGACGAGCTACGCCTCGCGCGAAGTTCCTGATGACCTCGCCTCCGCCGATGACCTCGCGCAGCAGGTAAAATTGCTGCTGAAGGATCTTGGCGGCAGCGCCAAAGGCTGCGCGGTCGCCGTTTCCGATCCCGCCTCTCTGCTTCGCATCATTGAGCAACCCGACACGCCCGTCGACCTCCTCCGCAACGCTCTTCGGCTCAACGGTCTCGCGGTTCTAAACCAGGAATGCAAAGATTTCGTGCTCGATTGCGCGCCCGTGTCGGCCAACGGCACGAACGGCCACGGCATCAACGGCTCCCCCGCGCCGACGAACGGCAGCGTCGTGCAAAAGAAGTATCTCGTCGGCGGAATGCTGCGCCCGACGGTGAAGCAGATTTCGGAGGCGATGGGGAAAACGAAAGTCGCCGCCGACATCCTGCAACTCGCGCCGATCTGCTCGTTCAACGCGTTCGAGCTCGCCTACCCGGACATTTTCGCGAACGACACGTTCCTGCTGCTCGACATGGGTCACCTGCAAAGCACGGTGCTGATCGGAAGCAAAAAGGAGCTCGTCCTCGTCCGAAGCATCGATTACGGCGGCAAGTCGCTCACGCAGGCACTCACCGCGGACGGCGCGCTCGACGAACACGCCGCGCGCTTGATGATGCAGCAGGGCGACGGCGGCATGACGGAGATTTGCCGAAGCTCGCTCGCTCGCCTCGCGATGGAAGTGCGCAACTCGATTGGCTTCTTCGAAGGTCAACACGAGGAGAGCATCAACCGCATCTTTGTTTCCGGTGGACTCGCCCGGACAGAAACTATCCTGCAGACGCTCAGCGATGAACTCAGCCTGCCGTGTGAGATTTGGGATCCGCTCGAAATGTGCGAGGTCGCGCTGCCAGCGAACAAACGCCAGGCGCTGCCGAGTGAATTTGTCTCGCTGAACGTGGCCTGCGGCGCCGCCTTCGAATACCTCCGCAACTAGGCGTATGGCACTGCAACTCAACCTCCTGCACGAGGAGCTCGCCGAACAGCGTCAGCGTCAGCGCGACCCGCTCAAAATCGGCACGCTTGTGTTGGTGGCACTCGGCGTCGTGATGGCGCTCGTCTACATGTGGAAGGGTTACCAGACGCTCGAAATCAAGAGCCGTCTCGCGGTTGTCCAAGCGGATTGGGCAAAGGTGGAGCCGAAAGTTACCGCCGCGCAAAAGCGCTCCGCGGAGCTCAACGGCACGATCAATACAACCAAGGTGCTCGATGGGATGGTCGACGGTCGTTTCTATTGGGGACCGTTCCTGCAGAAGCTTTCCCGCTCCGTGGCGCCGAACGCGCAGCTGACAAATCTCGACGGCAACTACAGCGATGACGCGAAGCTCGTCAGCGTCACAATCGACGGCGTCGCTGCCGGCCGCGAACCGCGCGCCGCGGCGGAAGAATTGCGCCAATTACTGCTCGAACAGTTAAACGATGCCTACGGCAACGTGTCGGTTGAATTCAAGACGCTCGAGGATCTCGATAACATCGTGAATGTCGCCGGCGCGAACATGTCGACCGCGCGTTTCGCGCTCGGCATTAAATTTACGCCCACGAAGGGCGAAGCACCGAAAGCCGGTGCCTCCCCCGCTCCGGCACGCGCACCCAGAAAATGAACGAATCGAAGTTCACGAAAGATCAGATTCAGAAGATGGTGCTGAGCGGCATCGGCTTCGTGGTGCTGGTCTATATCTATTTTAGTTTCTTCCTCGGGCCGCTGAACCGGAACCGCGAGACAATGGAACGCAACATCGAAGATCTGCAGAAAAAAGTCGGTGCTTCCAAGGGCGAGATGCAGAAAGCGACGAACCTGGAACGCCAGGCCACCGAAGCCACCAGCCGATTCGCTGGTTACAAGGCGCTGAGTCCGGAAGGCGCTCCGATCGCGTGGTTCCCGCCAAGGATGAAGCTATTTTTTACGAACCAGAAGATCGAGCGCTCAAACGTCCGCCTGGAAGGCAGCGGCGCATACAAAGAACCGGAGCTCGCCGAATGGATGCGCTACAGCTGGCTTGTTGACCTGCCGCAGACGGACTTCGCGACCGCGGGACACGCGATTGCGGAGCTCGAGAACACCGAGCCTTTACTCAGCGTCAGCAAGCTCACGATCAAAGCGGTCGCGGAAGATCCGCAATTTCAAACGGTCAACCTCACCGCCAACACGACAATCCTGAAGCGATGAAAAAGCTGATCTGTACTGTCTTGGCAATGGTCAGCGCGCTGCACTTCGCTGCCGCAGCCGATAAGACCACAACGGCACCGAAAGTTGCTGATAATGCCGCGGTTTCAGATTCATCCGAGCCGGTTACGCCGGCTAAGATCGAGCTGAAGAATAAGTCAGAATTCGTAGTGGAGGGAGAAAGTCGCAATCCATTCTGGCCTATCGGCTGGAAACCGGCCCCGAAGTTAACGACGACCGCCGGAACGCCCGACCAAGCAGGACCGGAGATCTCGCCGAGCGCGTTTTTGGTAAGCTCGATCGCGACCGGCGAAGGACTGCGTTTTGCGATCATCAACGGCAAACCGATGCAGGAAGGCCAGGTCTTCGGACTGCAGATCGGCACGCAGGTTTACCAGATCACCGTCAAGGCAATCGAAGATGGACAGGTGGTTCTGCAGCGGCGCGGACAGGATTTCGCGGTTCCGCTGCGCCGGAAGTAACGGCTCTCCGTTACCGCGCCGCCACGACCGGCACGAACTCACCTTCATGTAACACGATCGGCTTCGTTCCCCTTAACAAGCGCCACCACTGCACCGCGCAGCCGGCTACGATCAGAAGCACGAGTGCGAGAAACGCTCCGGCGACCGCGGCGTCAAACCGCCAGACGCCCGCCTGCCGAACGAGGAGCGCAGCTTTGTCCGGAGTCGCACCAACTGCGCTCTGCGCGAGTGACTCCGCGCCACTCAAGAAGCCGAGCTTCGGATCAGGAGAGAAGATTTTCATGTAGCCCGCTGAGAACGTCACCGCGCACATAAACAACAGCGGCCCGAGTGTGACGAAGACGAAACGCGCTTTGCCCATTTTGATCAGCACCGTTGTGCCGAGACAAAGCGCGATGACGGAGAGGAGTTGATTCGCGAGGCCGAAGAGCGGCCACAGGCTGTTAATGCCGCCTAGCGGATCGAGCACACCTTGGTAGAGGAACCATCCCCACGCGGCGACAAGCAGCGCGCTTGAGAGCACATTCGCGGGCAGCGAACGCGTGTCGCCGAGCGGTCGCCAGATGTTGCCGAGCAGATCCTGGAGTAGAAAACGCCCGACGCGCGTTCCCGCATCGAGCGTCGTGAGGATGAACAACGCCTCGAACATGATCGCGAAGTGATACCAGAGCGCCATCGCTGTCGGACTCGCCGACACGCGCGAAAACATGTGCGCCATCCCGACTGCAAATGTCGGCGCGCCTCCCGCTCGTCCAAACATCGTCCCCTCGCTCAGGCTGGTCGCGAGCTGCTGCATCGCCACTTCTGTGACCGGAAATCCCGCAGCACTGATCTTCGCGACGACCTCAGCAGGGGCGCCCTTCGTGTTAATCGCGAAGTATTGACCCGGCTCGAGCACGCACGCCGCGATCAACGCCATCAGCGCAACCATCATCTCGGTAATCATCGCGC
>JALYXP010000436.1 GCA_030947045.1 Verrucomicrobiota bacterium
GATGAACGACGCGAGACATTCCCATTCCGGCTGACGAATGATGCGGAGCCCGCGGCAGAAATCGCGCGCCGTAGACATGGCCGGATCATCAGGGAATGCCGCGCAGATCTGCCCGAGCGGATGATCGAGCGCGAAGTAGTGGGCCACGAGGGCACCGGCGCCGCGCGTCACAAAGAGCGATTCGCCGCGTTGCTCCACGTAAATAGGTCGGCTGCCGATCGCGCCAATGAAACCCGCACCGTGCGGCTCCCAATGAAAGACTTGTCCGGAATCCAACGTCAACGCGACGTCAAACTCGGCCGCGGCGATGCTGGTCAGATTCATTCAGCCACAGATTAACACGGATGAAACACGGATGGGGATCAGACACGCAGTCCGAGGCGTCATCCCGACCGGAGCGATGCGTAGTGGAGGGATCCCGCGGCATTCCCAACGCTACTGCCTCGGGACCCCCTCGACTTCGCTCGAGATGACCCGATGGAGGCGCTCCTTGACCGGAAAATCCGTGTTCATCCGTGTCGATCCGTGGCTAAATACGAGCCATGGATTCGCGCCTCGTGATCGATACCTGCGTTCTCCTGCTCTATTTCTTCGGAATCGTCGCTCTCGGTTTGTGGGCCGGGCGGAGAAATCGGAACCTGCAGGATTTTTCCCTCGGGTCGCGCTCGATCCCATGGTGGGCGGTGCTCGCTTCAATTGTCGCCGCAGAGACTAGCGCCGCCACCTTCCTCGGAACGCCGGCCGAAGGCTTCAAGACCCGTGGCTACTTTTATGGCCAGCTCGTTATCGGCACGATCATCGCGCGAGTCATCATCGCGTTTACATTCATTAAACCTTACTACGATTACCGCGTTCAGAGCGTCTACGAATTCCTCACGGTTCGATTCGGTACGAAGACGAAAAACATGGCGAGCGGGATTTTCCTGTTCACCCGAGTGCTTGGAATCGGTGTCCGCCTTTACCTCGGCGGCGCCATCATGGTGGTGATTTGGCGTTACCTTTTTCCGACCCTGCCGGTGAGCCTCAACACCTACGTTTGGGGCATTATCTTCGTTACCGTAATCACGACAGTCTATACCGCGGTCGGTGGAATCAAGGCGGTCGTCTGGACGGATCTTATTCAGGCTATCCTGATGTTGAGCTCCGTTGGCTTTACGATCTATCTCCTCCTACACAAGATTCCTGGAGGTTTCGAAACCGTGAAGCAAAACCTTGGCGGAGTCGGCAACATCCAGGTGCTTCAAACGGGGTGGAACTCAGCTCTGCCTTTCGGGGCGGCCCTCAAGGGGATGCTGGAGGAACCATACACCCTGTTCGCGGCATTCATCGGCTCAACAATGTTGACGATGGCCACGCACGGCACCGACCAGGATATGGTGCAGCGGATGCTGACCGCTCCTAATTATAAAAAATCACAGCTCTCGCTAATATTGAGCGGCATAATGGACCTGCCGATTGCAGGCGCATTCCTCACCGTCGGCATTCTGCTTTCCGTTTATTACGCGGTCGTCCCCGGCACCACGCTTCCAGCCGCGGACAATGAAATCTTCGGTCATTACATTGTACACGAGATGCCGGTGGTCTTTCGTGGGCTGATCATCGCCGGCGTTTTCGCGACGATGATGGGTTCCACCTCGGCGGCGTTGAACGCACTCGCGACGAGTTTCACGAAGGATTTCTACCTGCCCTACATCAACCGTAAGGCAAGCGATCGGGACGCAATCCGCGCTGCCCGCATTGCGACCGCAGTGTTTGGTGTTTTGATGATCATCGTCGCAGCAATGGCTGCAAACGCGGTCCTGCAAGATGCAAAACTTACTATCATCCCGATCGCGATCGGTATTCTTGGCTATACTTACGGAGCTCTTTTGGCCGTATTTCTGCTCGGCATGCTGACGCGTAGCCGCGGACGTGACGGGGTAAACGTGATCGCCATGATCGTCGGGATTATTTCGGTGCTGGTGCTGTGCAAAATCGCGCTGCCTGCGTTCGACTTCGGCGCTCTTGTGCATGGAGAGTTCAAGCACGCAGAATGGAACTTCGGCTGGTTCATGCCGGAATGGTGGCCTGCAATTTCATGGCCGTGGTTCGTTTTTGTGGGTTGCGTTGTGACGTTTGCGATCGCTGTGCTGTTTCCTACTCCAGAGAGCCAGATTTCCGCCGCGGTAGCTCACGTGCGGAATACAGCCTCCGCTCCGCAACCGGTCGAGCTGTAAGCAAACCGTCCGCCCGCGCGGCAAGCTTGCTGGCCATTCTACCTTGCTGCAGGCACGCGAACGGTTGACTTTCCTTGGACATGCCGGTGCTGAATTCGATCGGACCAAAGCGACGGCTGGGCACGCTTTTCCAGGGGCGCGACCCCGCGGAAGGTTTCGAACGTTTCCACATTGTCATCGCAATCCTCCTGGCCGGCTGGGTGCCGTCGGTGCTGATGCTGGTGGTGTCGTACACCGTCCTCACGAACACGCTGGAGACGAAGATCCTGCGCGATCGCCAGACGTTCGTGCAGCTGATGGCGCACCTCG
>JALYXP010000392.1 GCA_030947045.1 Verrucomicrobiota bacterium
TGGACGCGCGCGCAGATCGCATCCGACCTGCAGAATACGGAAGTCATCGTGCCAACGCCCGGCGTCGAGCTGGACTTGTAACGCCCGCAGCTGTCATCCCGAGCCGCCGCAGGACGGCCGAGGGATCTCGCAATCGTCAGGTGCGTGTTGCGCTTCACCGAACGAGGCACGCTCGATGAGTTGGCATCGTTCATCCTGACCTGTGTGAATTCCGACCGGGCGAGAGATCCTTCGGCGCGCTTCGCCAGCCTCAGGATGACCGCGGCGGTGCCGTTGCGTAGAGCGCAATGTGCGAGAAAGCTGCGATCGTGCGGATCGTTACCTGGAACATCAATTCGCTGCGGAAGCGGCAGGAACGATTGCTCGGATGGCTCGGGCAGACGAAGCCGGATATTGTTTGTCTGCAGGAGACGAAGTGCACCGACGAGCAGTTCCCCGCAGATGCGCTACGTGCGGCCGGTTACCACGCCGCTTTTCACGGACAGAAGTCGTACAACGGCGTCGCGATTCTCTCGAAACTGGAGCCGCGGGACGTGCGTGCCGCGTTGTGTGACGAAGAGGAAGATCCGCAGGCGCGCGTGATCGCAGCGACGATCGGCGACGTGCGCGTTTACTCCGTTTACGCGCCGAATGGCCAGTCGGTCGGGGCGCCTGCGTACGAGTACAAGCTGAAGTGGTATGAGCGCCTGCGAAGATGCCTGAGTGAACACGAATTTGCAGCGGGGAAACTCGCGGTGTGCGGCGATTTTAATGTCGCGCCTGAAGACATCGACGTGCACGACCCGACGCTTTGGGAGGGCGCGATTATGTGCTCGGACGGCGAACGCGCTGTGTTCCGCGGTCTGCTCGACGGTGGTCTGCACGACACGCTGCGGTTACAGACGCACGACCCGGGGATCTACAGCTGGTGGGATTATCGCATGCTCTCATTCCCGAAAAATCGCGGGCTCCGCATCGACGGCGTCCTGGCGAGCAGCCCGTTGGCCGAAACGTGCGTAAAGGCCGGAGTCGATCGCGAGATGCGCAAAGGCAAAGAGCCGTCCGACCACGCGCCGGTTTGGGCCGAGTTCGCTTAGGGCGTTTGTGCCGAGCGCCTCTCCAGCGGACGCTGACCTGATGAGCAGCGCTCCGCATTTGCGTGTGGCGAACCCACCGCCGAAGCCGCTTTTGATCTTCGACGGCGAGTGTCACTTCTGCCGCCGGTGGGTGGAACGCTGGCGCGAAATGACGGCCGGGCGAGTCGACTACACGAGCTCACAAGAAGTTGGCGCGAAGTTCCCGGAGATTTCGCCAGACGCCTTCGCGAAATCGGTCCAGCTCGTGCGGCCAAACGGTGAAGTCTTCTCAGGAGCGAACGCCGTGTTTCGCTCACTGGAAAGCAGACGCGGCGGCAAAGCATTGTTGTGGTGTTACGAGCATGTTCCGGGTTTCGCGGCTCTCACTGAAACCGCCTACTCCGCCGTCGCGCAGAACCGTCACCTTGCGTCTGCGGCGACCCGTTGGCTGTGGGGCGACGACGTCCGCCGGCCTGTTTACTATAATGCGCGCCGCTGGTTCCTGCGCTGGCTCGGGCTGGTCTATCTGATCGCGTTTATCTCGGTCTGGGTGCAGGTCGACGGGCTGATGGGTGAGCACGGTCTCACGCCAGCCGGCGAAGTGATGTCGGCGCTTGGCGGCAGCGGCTGGCAGCAACCGACGCTCTGCTGGTTGGGCTCGGGAAGCGCGATGCTGCACGGCTTGTGCGCGGGAGGAACGGCGGCGGCAGCGCTGTTGACGTTCGGTTTCATTCCAGTGCCGGCGCTGCTGATTTGCTTCGCCTGCTACCTGTCGCTGATCGTCCCCGGCGAAATCTTTTTCAGCTACCAGTGGGACATCCTGCTGCTTGAGACCGGCTTCGTTGCGCTATTCGTCGCGCCTCTGCAGTGGCGCATGCGCCGCGGGCACGACGCGCCCGTCTCACGCATTGGGCTTTTCCTCGTGAAGTTTCTGCTCTTCAAACTGATGTTCATGTCCGGCGTGGTGAAGCTCACGAGCGGTGACGATTCGTGGTGGAAGCTGAGCGCGCTGGACTACCACTATTGGACGCAACCGTTGCCAACGGTCTTCGCGTGGTTCGCGGACAAGAGCCCGGACTGGGTGAAGAAGGCTTCGGTCGGGGCGACACTGTTCGTCGAGATCGTGGTGCCGTTTTTTATTTGGGCGCCCCGCCGGCTGCGGCACGTCGCGGCGTTGCTGTTGATCGCGCTACAGGTGGCGATCGCGATCACTGGGAACTACTGCTTCTTCAATCTGATCACAGCCGTACTTTGTCTGCTGCTGCTCGATGACAGCTTCTGGAAGCCAAAGGCGGAGCGGGAAGCCTCCGCATCGCAATCGCGGTGGCGTGCCGCAGGGCCAGCGTTGGCCTTAGTGATCACGTTCCCGCTGAATCTTTGGCTGACGATCAGCGCACTGGAAGAGCGACCGCTGTTTCCGGGGCCACTGTTCGCGCTCTACGCGCACCTCGAAACCTTCCGGATCGTGAACAGCTACGGTCTGTTTCGCGTCATGACGAAAGAGCGGCCGGAAATCGTCTTTGAAGGCTCGACGGACGGAACGAACTGGCAGCCCTACGAGTTCCGATGGAAGCCCGGAGACCTCGACCGCCCCCCGCAATGGAACGCGCCGCATCAGCCGCGGCTTGACTGGTCGATGTGGTTCGCGGCGCTCGGTTCACGGCGTGATCTCGCGGTCGCGGAGCGCCTCGTGGCCGCGCTCTTGCGAAATGACTCCGCGGTTCTTCGCTTAATGGGTCGAAACCCCTTCGGCATTACGCCGCCTCAGTCCATTCGAGCCACGCTCTACAACTACCGCTTCACGAATGCGGACGAGCACCGTCGGACCGGCGCGTGGTGGGCGCGCGATGCAGGGAGCGAGTTACTTCCGGCCATGACACTGCAGGATTTCCGTTAAAGGTCGACGCCGGAGCAGAGTTGAGAAGCCGCGTGTCGCAGGTATCATCGCGGCATGGCGAAAGAGGAGCAGATCGTCACTGAAGGAACCGTCACGCAGGTCCTGCCCGGCACGATGTTTCGCGTCGATCTGCCCGGAAACCGGAACGTGCTCGCCCACATTTCGGGCAAGATGCGGAAGCACTTCATCCGGATCGTTCCCGGCGACAAGGTGGAGGTCGAACTGTCGCCGTATGATCTGACCAAGGCCCGAATTATCTTCCGAGAGAAGTAGCTGCAGCTGCAGGGTGATTATTCGGCGCGAGGTAAGCGCACTTGCGCTGCGACTTACGTTTCTGCTGGAGAAGGTATTTCAGCTGACTTGCGCCGCTGGAGGCGCGGGAGCGAAGATACCTCACTTAACAATTCACGAAACAAAATCATGGCTGAAGAAAATCAATTCAAACAGGGCGGTGGCGCTGGTAGCGCTGATCCGCAAAGCAATCTCGAGAGCAGCAAAACCCACGCGCGCCGCGCGGCTGACGATCTGAAAACAGCAGCTTCACAGATGGCCGGCGAATATCGGGGCAAGGCCGAGCAGGCTTGGGAAGATGCATCTGGCCGCGTTCGCACGTTCCAGGAAGATGGCGAGCAATATGTGCGCGATAACCCGACGAAGGCGGTCTTCACTGCACTCGGGATCGGATTCGTGCTCGGAATCGTTTTCCGCCGGTAATTTTGGCTGATGGCTGGTGACTCGATGCGGTTCCGCAATCCTGCGGGCCACGCGGGGCTATTGAATAACCTGCTGGCGCTGACGAATGCGCTGGCCGGTTTTTTCGAGAGCCGCGTTGGGCTTTTCGCGCACGAGTCGAAGACGGCTGTCGTCCACATCCTGTTGCTCGTCGGCGGTCTCGTCGGAGCACTCGTGATGGTGGCGTTCGGCTACGTGTTCCTCATTGTGAGCGCAATCTTTGCAATCGCGCATGCGGTACACGTTTCGTGGGTGTGGATCGCGCTCGGCGCCGGCGTGTTGCATTTATTGTTGGCTGTTGGCTGCGCGCTCTTCGCAAAGGCGCAGCTCTCGAAGCCGATGTTCAAGGGGACGGTTGGTGAACTGAAGAAAGATCGGGAATGGCTAAAGAACCTGGACACGAAAAATCAGCGGCTGAACTGAAGCAGCAGATCGCCCATTCGCGCGATCGCCTGGCGCGCGATCTGGCGGGGCTGCGTTACGAGCTCGATTTTCCGCTGAAGTTCCGGAAGTCGTTTCAACGCCACGCCGGCATCTGGATTTCCGCCGCGGTAGTTGGCGGCGTAGTCGCGACTGCGCGCGGTGCGACGAAGACCAAAACGAAAATCGTCTATCGCATGCCGTGGGGAAAGCCAGATGAACAGAAGAAAGGCGAGGAGCAGAAGAAGGGTCTTCTGCAGGCTGGCCTCGCGATGGGTGCCCTGAAGTTTGGTGCGACGATGCTTCGCCCCGTTATCATGAGCATCATCACGAAGAAGATCGGCAGCTACGCCGGCGGCTCCGCTTCCTCCCGGAAGTGGTAGCGCTGTTTCGAGTTTACGCCTCCCCCGCGGACGATTAATCATCGTCGCGCGCATGACTGCAAATAACCCGTCGGCGGTCGAGTCTCACGCCGGCCGGCTCGCGCATGTCGACGATTACCTCGCGCTCGGCCAACGCGCGGGCGCTTCGGATATTCACCTCGGCGTCAATGCGCCGCCGATTTGGCGCCTGCAAGGTGTGCTCCAACCGATCTGGGCTGATGCGCCGAAGCTCACGGCGGAAGATACCGCAGCGTTAACTGAAAGCTTCCTGCCAAAGCCGCAACGCGCGCCGCTAACAGAACGTGGCGATGCGGAGTTTGCGTATGCGACTGCGTTCGGCCGGTTTCGCACGAGTGTCGTCCGGCAACGGCTCGGGACCGACCTTGTCTTCCGCATCATCAACACGCAGGTGCGAACGATGGACGAACTCGGCTTGCCTGAACACCTGAAGCTGCTGACGCGTTATCAAAACGGACTTATTCTTGTCACCGGATCAGTCGGCAGCGGCAAATCGACGACGCTCGCGGCGCTGGTGGAGCAGGTGAACATTGAGCGCCGCGAACACATCATTACGCTCGAAGATCCGATCGAATACATCTTCGAGCCGAAAAATTGCCACATCACGCAACGTGAGGTGCACACGCATACCGCTTCGTTCGGTGCCGCTTTGCGCGGCGCACTGCGCGAAGATCCGGACGTGATCATGATCGGCGAAATGCGTGACCTGGAAACCTGCCGCATCGCGATCCAGTCGGCGCTCACCGGTCATCTTGTGCTATCCACGCTGCACACCAACAGTGCCGCAGGCGGCATTACGCGGCTGCTCGACATGGGCGTGGAAGATTATCTGCTGGGGTCCACCATCAACGGCATCCTTGCGCAGCGCCTGGTCCGCAGGCTGGATCCGGAAACCGCGATTGCCTATGAGGCCCTGCCCGAGGTGATCGCGCAATTCGAGCTGGAAAAGTACACCGACGAACGCCCGATCCGGCTGTGGAAGCCCGGCACCAGCACGGCCAACCCCAGCGGCTACCGCGGCCGCCGCGCGATCATGGAGTTCCTCACCATGACCGACCCGCTGCGCCGGCTGGTGATGCAGCGCGCCGATGCCGGCGAGATCGAAAAGCAGGCACGTGCTGAAGG
>JALYXP010000481.1 GCA_030947045.1 Verrucomicrobiota bacterium
GGCGCCATTCGCCATGCATACGCGCTGCGCGGGCGAGATGCGTTTGCGCCACCGCAACGCTAGAGTCGCAGCGATGAGCCGGCTCGACGAAATCCTGCAGGTAAAACGCGACGAGATCGAGCGCTTACGCCCGCGCGCGGCTGCGCTACGCGCACTCGCGCTGCAGCGAAATGACTACCGCAGTTTCCAGGCGGCGCTCGAGAAGCCGGACGATCTCGCCCTCATCGCCGAGGTGAAAAAGGCGTCGCCATCCGCCGGCGTGATCGTGGAGAATTTCGCGCCGGTCGAGATCGCGCAGAACTATGCGCGCGCGGGCGCTGAAGCGATCTCGGTGTTGACCGACGAGCGCTTCTTCCAAGGCCGCCTGGAGTATCTCACTGAAATCCGCGCGGTCGTGCCGGTGCCGTTGTTACGCAAGGACTTCATTCTCGATGAGCTGCAAATCATCGAGGCTGCTGCTGCCGGCGCAGATGCGATTCTTTTGATCGTCGCCGCACTAGATGATGAACAACTCGTGCGACTTCTCGACGTCGCCGCGATCTTCCAGCTCGATACCCTCGTGGAAGTGCACACGCTCGCCGAGCTGGATCGTGCGCTCGAAACGGACGCGCGGATTATCGGCATCAACAACCGTAACCTCGCGACCTTCGAAGTCGATCTGGCGGTGACAGAGCTGCTCAGCGAGCAGGTTCCGAATGGCATCGTGTTGGTCAGCGAGAGCGGCATTAAAACTGCCGCCGATATCGCGCGCGTAAAGGCCTGCGGCGTCAACGCTGTGCTGATTGGCGAGGCGCTGATGCGAGCGCAAGCGACCGCGATCGGCACCTTGCGACCGCGAAACGGTCAGTAGCGCGAGGCAAAATTCCATTGCGCCACGGGCGTTTCATCCTACTCTTGCACCTCACTTTTAGGGAGAAATATGGCCGACGCAGAGAACAAGTATCCAGAGAACATCGAGGGGCAGTTCTATGTCGACGATCAGTGCATCGACTGCGATCTCTGTCGCGAGACGGCGCCCGCAAATTTCAAGCGGAACGACGACGGCGGCCATTCGTTTGTCTACAATCAGCCGACGTCTCCTGAAGAAGAAGCGCTCTGCAAAGAAGCGATGGAAGGCTGCCCCGTTGAAGCGATTGGTGCTGACGGCGGCGGCGCGTAGTTGACGCGCTAAAACCGAATGGCGGCGCACGGCGAAGTCCCGGTTGCGCTGACGATTGCAGGGTCGGATTGCAGCGCCGGAGCTGGCGCGCAGGCTGATCTGAAGACGTTCACCGCGGCGGGGGTTTATGGGCTCACCGCGATCACGTGCGTCGTTGCGGAGACGCCGGGGAAAGTCTCACGTATCCAAGCCGTCGACGCCGATGTTGTTGCGGAGCAAATCTCGTTGTTGCTCGATGCGTTTCCGGTGGGTGCAATCAAAACGGGGCTGCTGCACTCGGGCGAAATCGTCGCGCGAGTCGCCGAAACACTGCGCGCCTGGAACGCAAAGAACGGCCGTGCGATTCCGCTCGTCGTGGATCCCGTAATGGTCGCAACCAGCGGCGATCTTCCGCTGAAACGCGAGGCAATTGCGCTTTATGAACGCGAGTTGTTGCCGCTCGCCGCTTTGATCACGCCGAACCTCGATGAAGTGGCAACGCTCCTTGGCCGCCCTGTCTCTGACGTTGAATCAATGCATCAAGCGGGCATGGAGCTGCTCGTGAAATATGGCGTGCCGGTGCTGCTGAAAGGCGGTCATCTCGGCGGCACGGAAGCGATCGATCTATTCTTCACGAGCGCGGGGGTCAGCGAGTTCCGCGTGCCCTTTACGCGCGGTGTTCGAACCCACGGTACGGGCTGCACTTACTCAGCCGCGATCGCTGCTGGCCTCGCGTTAGGTCTTTCGCTGGCCGCTGCAATTGGGCGTGCGAAGCAGTTCGTCTCCGCGTCGATCGAGCAACATTTCAGTTGGCGAACTGGCAGCGGCGCGCCAATCCACGCACTGAATAATTGGCCAAAAAACACTGGCGCCTAACGAGCAGCGGCGTTCGCCGCATCGCTCGCCTGATTGGCTTGGATGCATTCGAGGGTTGCCGTTTGTTCCCAGCTTTTCTGCTGGATCGCCTGCAACGCCGCGGCTGTTTCCGCCTGTTTTTTGCTGCGACCGCAGCCTTCGCCAAGGGGCATGCCTTCCCAGCACACACGGACGATAAACGTCTTCTCGTGCTCGGGGCCGCTTTCGGAAAGTAGTTCGTAGCTGGGGCTGCGGGGCGAGATTGCCTGCAGCACTTCCTGGAGATGGCCTTTCGGATTGATGTCGATCGGCTCTGCCTCAAGCTGCGAAAGATCGTCGGCGGCGAGCGTGAGCACGAAGCGCCGTGCCGTCGCGAGATCGGTGTCGAGATAGATCGCGCCGAGCAGCGCCTCAAACCCATCCGCTAGCGTGGAGGTGCGTTCGCGTCCGCCGCTCGCTTCTTCGCCGCGGCCCATCATCAGGAATTGCCCCAGCTCGAGCCGTGCGGCGTGTGCGCGCAATGCTTCGCGCGAAACAAGACGCGAGCGGAGTTTCGTCAGACGACCTTCCGCTTCGCGCGGGAACATCGTGTAAAGATGTTCCGTGATGATCAGCTGCAGAACGGCGTCGCCGAGAAATTCAAGTCGTTGATTATCGAAATGATGCCGCTGCGTTTCGTGACCGAGGCTCGGATGCGTCAACGCCTCTGCGAGCAGGAGCGAATTCCGGAACTTGTGGCCGATGCGCTGCTCCAGCGGATTCACGGACGAGAATTTACCGAGGTTTGAGATGGATTCCACAAAGCGCGAGACGACGGCGAAAGCGTTAGCGTTGC
>JALYXP010000484.1 GCA_030947045.1 Verrucomicrobiota bacterium
TCGTTGATCAGTGACAGCAGTCGCTGACCCGCGGCGTGAATCTTTTGAACATCGGCGAGGAAGTTGCCATGCCCTTCGTGCTCCGCCTGCTCGACCAGCAGCGCCGAGAACCCGATGATGTGATTCAACGGGGTGCGCAGATCATGCAGCAGGCTGCGCGGGAGCGGGTGACGCTCCGTTTCGCCTGCTGGCAGCACCGGTTCGCTCACTTCTCCGTGTTTTCGTCAGCCGCGATTTTTTGCGCGCCAGTGCCGAGAAGCGCCTCGATCTTACCGAGCAGACGCGGCAGCTCGACGGGCTTCGTGTCGTAGTCGTCGCAGCCGGCGTCGAGCGCTTTGTCGTGGTCGCTCGACATCGCGTGTGCGGTCAACGCGATCACCGGGATGTGGCGCGTCGCGGCGTTGGCTTTGAGGCGGCGGGTAGCTTCCCATCCGTCGAGCACCGGCAGGCTCATGTCCATCAACACCAGATCGGGCGATTGAGTCTGCGTCAGCTCGACTCCGCTTGCGCCGTCGACGGCGAGTAAGACTTCGTAGCCTCTGCGTTCGAGCCGCCGCGAAAGCATGTCGCGGTTCATCTCGTTGTCTTCGACTAGGAGGATGCGAGGCATGTCTGCGGGCTCCTATCGGCAGGTGGCGCAATTTGCGACCAACTCGCGCACCTCATCAAGGAGCGCCTCGCGCGAATCGTTCTTCTTCTGGAGGATCGTGTCGACCGATCCGGAGAGTCGTCGCCGGTCGTCCGCGGTGAGGTCTTTCGCGGTCAGCACCACGATCGGAATGGAGCGCCACTCGGGGTGTTGCCGCACGCGATCGGCGAATTCAAAGCCGTCCATTTCCGGCATCATCAGGTCGAGCAAGATCAACGTCGGACGTTCCTGCTCCATGCACTCGAGCGCCACGCGCCCGTTCTCGGCTTCGCTCACTTTCCATCCTTCCTTCTCGAGAATGTTGCGCGTAATGGCGCGGGTCGCGACGTCGTCCTCGACGAGAAGAACCGGGCACGGCGGATTCGGGCAGGTGTATTTGCGCAGGATCTGCGCGAGGCGCGTGCGATCGAGCGGCTTGGTCGCATAATCGGCGGCCCCGAGGGTAAAGCCGCGCTCCGGGTCATCCACCATCGTCAGCATGATGACTGGAATCTCGCGCAACTCAGCGTCAGCCTTCAGTGCCGAGAGCACGCTCCAGCCGTCCATTTCCGGCATCATCACGTCGAGCGTGATGACGACTGGCGGCGATTGGCGGGCGAGGCTGAGTCCCGCTTCGCCGCTCGCAGCCGTGCGCACAGTGAACCCTTCTTTGCTCAGGAATTTCTCAATCAGGTCGCGCTGAACGGGGTCATCATCGATCACGAGCACGTAGCTTTTATTCGCGAGCGACGGGTCGGGCGTGTCGGTTTCGTCGCTCGCAACGGTAGCGCCCGCCGCGCGCACGACCTTCACGAGCGTCTCGGGTTTCGCCTGCTGGACGACGGCGGGCAATTTGATCGTGAAGATGCTGCCTTCACCGGGGACGCTGTGCACCGTCACATCGCCACCCATCATCTGGCAAAAGCGCCGCGTCAGCGCAAGGCCGAGGCCGGTGCCGCCGAACTTTCGCGTGGTGGAGGCGTCTGCCTGCGTGAAGTCCTGGAAGAGCTTCACGATCTGTTCTGCGCTAAGGCCGATGCCGGTGTCCGTGACGCGAAAGATGATCCATTCGCTGCCGTCCATTCGTTCACGCACAGCCTCGAGGGTGACGTCGCCTTCGTGCGTGAATTTCACGGCGTTCGAAAGGAGATTGAACAGGCCTTGCCGCACCTTGATTTGGTCGGCCTGCATCGCGCCCAGGTTTGTCGCGCACTCGATCCGCAGCGTGTTGGCGTTCTTCTCCACGAGCGGCCGGATGGTGGAAGCGATCTCGAGGATCAACTCGCTGACGTCGAAGTTCTCGAGAAACAGCTCCATCTTCCCGGCCTCGATTTTGGAGAGATCGAGAATGTCATTGATCAGCGCGAGCAGGTGTTTGCCGGCGGCGTTGATCTTCTTGAGGTCGGAACCGAACTCGTCCTCCAGTTGCCGGTCGACCGCTTCCTCCTGCAACATCTCGGAGTAGCCGAGAATCGCGTTCAGCGGCGTCCGCAGTTCGTGGCTCATGTTCGCCAGGAAGAGGCTCTTCGTTTTGTTCGCGGTCTCGGCAGCTTCCTTCGCCTTTGCGACCTGCTCTTCGGCGCGGCGACGTTCGGTCACATCTTCCATTGCCAGCACGAGCAGCTCGCCATGATGGCCGGCCTGAAGCTTGCGCGCGTTTAACAACATCACGCGGCGACCTATCGCCGGGAAGTCGTGCTCGAGCTCGAAGTCATTAAAGACGGAGCTTTTCGGCACGATGTCCTCGAGCAATGTCCGCAACGCAGGAATATCCCACTGGCCGTTACCGAGCTCGTAGATCAGTTGGTTCTCTGTCTCTTCGAGCGAAACGTGGAACGTCTCGTAAAAGGCGCGGTTTCCGGAACGCACCCGCAAGGTTGCATCGAGAATCAGCAGCGGCTCGCGCACCGTATCGACAATGTTCTGCGCATAGGTCTCGATCGCCTTTAGATCCGCTTCCGAGCGTCGCCGCTCTGTCACGTCCTCCATCGCGAGCACGAGTAACTCGGCGTGGCTGCCCGCGCGGAGCTTGCGACCATTCAACAACATCACGCGCCGCCCGATGCTCGGGAAAGTATGCTCGAGCTCGAAGTCGTTGAAGACCGAGCTCGTCGGGATGACATCTTCCAGCAGCGTCCGAAGCGCCGGGATGTCCCATTGGCCATTACCTAACTCATAGATAAGCCGGTTTTCGGTTTCACCGGGCGAGACTTGGAAAGTCTGATAGAACGCGCGGTTAGCACTGCGCACGCGCAACGTCGTGTCGAGCATCAGGAGCGGCTCGCGGACAGTGTCCACGATATCCTGCGCGTAGGTCTCAATTTCTTCGACGAAAGGTTGCATCACGCGCCTGCCGCAGGCGCGCAAGTATACGCGGCGCTAGAGTCCAGCGCAGGGGTTTGTTTACGGTCCGTCGCAGCCTAAGCCGCAGGTGCGGCCCGTTCGAGCACGCGGTTTAGGCGTTGGAAGTCGACGGGCTTAACCAAGTGCGCGATGAAGCCGGCGTCTTTTGTGCGCGCAAGATCTTCATCGGTGCCGTAACCGCTCAGGGCGATGCCACGAAGGCCGTGCTCGCGAGTCAATTCAATCATGAGGTCGACGCCGCTGCCATCGGGCAAACCAAGGTCGCTGATCACGAGATCGAATGACTGGCTGGCGGCGAGTTCACGAGCTGCTCCGACTGTGCTGGCGGTAACGACCGCATGGCCTTGTTGGCGCAGCAACCGAGCGAGGACTTCCAGAGTGGGTTGGTGATCTTCCACCAGCAAAAGCCTATACGGGAGACGGGAGCGCGGCCGCTCGTTCGGCTCCGCAACATTTCCCGCGGTGCTCGCCGCGGTGGTTGAGAGATCGACGGTGAACGTGGCGCCATTGCCCAAGCCGGGACTCGTTACCCTAATCTCCCCGCCGTGGAGCTCGACGATCGTTTTGGCGATCGACATGCCTAAGCCCAGTCCGTTCGAGGCCGTGGTGGGATTCGACTGGCTCTGGGTGAAAGGCTCAAAAACCGATGCGAGAAATTCTTTATCAATGCCCACGCCGGTGTCGCTGAATTCGACCCGCATTTGACCGGCGCCCGGATTGGACGTTCGGATGGTGACACGGCCGCCGGCGGGTGTGAATTTGATCGCGTTCTTCAGGACATTCCAGAAAACCTGGTGCAGACGCGCTGAGTCGCCGAGCACATGAAACTCGGAAGCATCGAGTTCGATCTGGACCGGCACGCCTTTGCCGCTCGCATCGCTGCGGGCGATCTGCTCGGTGTGCGCGAGCAGCGAATGCACGTCGGCCGTTCCTAGATCGAGGCGAAGGGTGCCGCGGGTGATGCGGGTGAGATCGAGGAGATCGTCGATCAGGCGCGCCTCGAGCTCGACGTTGCGTCGCATCATTCCGAGTTGCTCGCGATACTCCGGTTGAATGGCGGTGTCGCGCTCCATCGCGGCGGCACACATAAGAACCGGGGTGAGGGGAGTACGCAGCTCGTGGGAAAGCGCGGCGAGGAATTTATCTTTCGTGCGGTTTGCCTGCTCGGCTTCATCCCGCGCGACTTTTACGTCGTGGATTTCAGTGTTCGAGCCGATCCACATCAACACATGACCTTCGGCATCGCGCATGGCGTGAGCGCGGGAAATGTGCCATCGCCATTCACCGTCCGCCCGGCGGAAGCGGTGTTCGTACTCGAAGAACTCTGCAGTTTCGAGCGAGTGCTTCCAACGTCGGACGTTCTCCGCGAGATCGTCCGGGTGGATGAACTGCGTCCAGCCCCAATCGCGGATTTGCTCGAACGAAAGGCCGGTGAATTCGGTCCACTGCCGGTTAAAATAATCGATGTCCCCGTTCGCACGGGCGGTAAAGATTTTCTGCGGCATCGACTCCGCGAGAAAGCTAAAGCGATCAGCACTTTCCCGCAGGCGTGCTTCGCTTTCCTGAAGTTCGAGGTGGGCACTCTGCAACTCTTCCGCGCGGCGCCGGTCGTAGGCGCGCAACGCAATCTCGGATCGGATGTGACCTGAGTGAGTCTGCAGCATTTGCCAGCCCTCGTCGGCTCGTCCATCGGCTGCTTTGGCACGAACAAATTCCGTCAAGTCCTCCGAGCGATTGATGATAAACGCAAGCTCGCCATCGTCGCCGAATACGGGCGAGTTGATGGTGCTCCAGAAGCGTTCCTCGAAGCCGCCGCCCTGGCTTTCCGCACGCGGGACCGGATACCGCTGCGTCGGCAGAAGGTCGGGCGTCTTCGTCGACCTAACCCGCCCGAGGGAGGCGCGGAGGTTACGGGTGCCATCGGCGGTCGGGTCATTTGGATCGTCGGGAAAGACTTCAAAAAGCGACCGCCCCATGATCGTGGCACGCTCGGTATTTGTGGCGCGGAGCAACGCGTCGCTCACTGCCAGAATCGTCGCCTCGTCGTCCGGCGTCAGCACCAGATACAATCCCGGAGCGGACTCGAAGAGGACGCGGAAAGGTAGATCGGCACCGGGCGCCTTCGCGGACGATGGCGTTTGACTCTCCTGGTTGCCGTGTCCGTGTCCAGCCATCGCAGTATGTCGAAGCGTATTCTGTGCGAGCGGAGGCGGTAATCGTGGTGTTGGCGCTGAGCCGAGGAGTCAGCGTTCTTTGGGAATCGGACCATCGGGTCTGAGCGGTCTCATCTTCGCCTGGACCCGACCGATCCGGCCATGTCCGGCCCGCGGAGGGCGGTCAGTTGCTTGCGACGGTGTCTAGCAGGAGGGCCGTGCGCAAATGCGGCACAAGCCGCTTCGTGAACTCAACGGAATCGCCCGCCGACAAGTGTGACCACTCGGGGCACTCGAAGCTCGCCAGCTCGGGGAAGTCTTCGAAATAAATGCCGGGTGCGGCGGTCTGCTGCAGCAGCGGCTCCCACGTCTTCTCGCGTGGCGTCGTGCGGTCTTCGTGCGCTTTTAGTTGGCCGCTGACCGGGAAACGCACGAAGACGACTTTGCCGCCGCGGGCGCGGAGTTTGTCGACCGCCGCCTTCGTATCGGCATACCGCTTCTCAACGGCGGCACCCATCTTCGCGCCGAAGATTTCGGGCGGAACGTAGCTCGGCGGCGGCGGCGGTGTGAACAACCGGAGCCAGCGGCCTTTCACCTTGTCCTGCAGCGGCCCGGATTGCGCACATCGCTCGACCATGCGCGCGCGGCGTTCCCGATCGATGGAGCAGAAATACGGTGGCGTGCGCGGCGGCACCTGCGCGTAAGGCCGGTCGGGGATCGGGATTTCCTTCAGCAACGCAGCCATCGTGAGGTCGTCCTGCTTCAGGAACGCGAAGCTCTGTTCGATCGGCACCGAGATCTCGTGGCTGACGCGCTGCGCCCACGTCTGGCCGTGGTAGCGTTTCACGGCGTCAGCTGATCTCGCGAGCGGCGGACCGGCCGGCACGAACCACATTCCCGGCACGATGCTGCAGATGACGGTGCCGTGGAACCGATCGTCGTTCGCCAGATCTTCGAGAACGGGATAGCCACAACTGCCGGGCTGCGCGAGCTGGACCGGGCGTTTGCCGAGACCGCGTTCGAGTTCATCGAGGTCGAGGTCGAACCATGGCCGCGAATCGCCGATGATCGCGATCGATTCTGGCTCGACCCGTCGCCGCGCCTCCGCCCAAAGGTCGTCGGTGTCGTTCAGCGTCGGGGCATAGCCGACCGAGCGGCAATGCACTTCCCACGCAGCGACGGCGATGAATACGCCGACGATGACCGCGACGATGATGCCGCGCCACGGCTTGTCGGGGATCACCCGTTGGAAATCAAAATTGGAAGTAGATAAAGGCATTGCTGTTGCCCTGCGTGAGGATGATGGCGCTGGCCATAAGGAACCAAACCGCGGTAACGGTCCACCGCGGGAGCCGCGCGACGGCGATCTCGATGGAGATGTCGCGCAGCGACCAATGCGCGAGAAGGAGGAAGAAGGTGACGATCGCGACCTGCAGAATTTCGCGCGTGCTGAGAATGGCGTCGCCGCTCGCGTGCCGCCCGAACATTCCGCCGATCATGCGGCCAGCGGTGTCGAAGTCTGACGCACGGAAGTAAACCCAGGCAATCAGGACGGCAATGTAAGTCGTTAGGCCGATGACTAGCTTCATCGGGAGGTTATTTGCCCAGGGCGCATCTTTGAGTGTGCCTCTCAGCAATCGCTCGATCGCGAGATAGGAGCCGTGCAGCAAACCCCAGACGACGAAAGTCCACGCCGCGCCGTGCCAGAGGCCGCCGATGAACATCACGATGATGAGGTTCACCATCGCGCGCGCGGCGCCGGAGCGATTACCGCCTAGCGGGATGTAGAGGTAATCGCGCAGGAAGGTGGAAAGCGAGATGTGCCAGCGTCGCCAGAAATCGGAGAAGCCGACCGCAGCGTATGGGAAGCGGAAGTTGTTCCGGAGATGGAAGCCCAGGCAGAGCGCGGCGCCGATCGCGCAGAGCGAGTAGCCCGCGAAGTCGAAGAAAATTTGGCCGGCGAACGCGAGCACGCCGATCCATGAATCGAGCGCGACAAGCGGTCCGCCGTAGCCGAAGACGCGATCAGCCGAACCGGCGAGGAGAGCGTCCGCGAGCACGACTTTTTCGAAGAGCCCGAGCGTCATCAGCAGCAAGCCCCAGAAGAACCGGCCCTTTTGTGGTTGCGGCGGTGCTCCGAGTTGCGGAAGAAAATCGCCAGCACGGACGATCGGGCCTGCGACGAGCTGCGGGAAGAACGAAACCGCGAGCGCGAAATCACGCAGCGAGCGCGTCGGTTTCATCACGCCGCGGTAGATATCGAGCGTGTAGCTAAGCGAGTGAAAGGTGTAGAACGAGATCCCAATCGGCAGGAAGACGTCTAGGTGCGGCGGCTTGTATTGGATGCCGCCGCGCGCGAGCACCCAGGTGAAATTCTCGAGCAGGAAGTTCCCGTACTTAAAGAACCCGAGAATGCTCAGGTTCACGGCGACGCTAATCCAGAGCCAAACGGTGCGCTCCTGCGGGCTCTGCCGTTTGCCCATTTGGCGGCCAAGATAAAAATCGAGCGCAGTCGTTGCGAAAAGCAGCGCGGCGAACGGCGGATTCCACGCGGCGTAGAAAAGATAGCTCGCGACGAGCAGCAGATTTTTCCGCGCTTCCCATGAGCGCATCGTCCAATACGCGCTGAGCACGAGCGTGAAGAAGACGACGAACGTGAGCGAGTTGAACAGCATCGACGCTCCGGGATTAGGACATTGAGGAATGGATGCTCAAGCACTTTTCTTGCGGAATTAAACGAGCGGTCAGCAGCAGCAGTGCGCTTGAGAATGGCTTCCTGCTTTCGCACGATCAGCGATCGCTTCGCTCCCGGATGAATGTGGCATCAACGATACCGCCGAGGGATCGCGACCGCGCGTCCGCCAGGGAAAAGCACGTCGGCTTGCTGCCGGACGAAGCGGAGATCATCGCTGTGGTGCGAGTTCTTTTTCGACGTGCCGATCGGTTAGCCGCTGCGCGCCGTCTTTGGCGTTGCACGTTTTATCGGCAAAAGAGATAACGGCTGCATGTGCTCGAAAATATTTACCGCCGCGTCCGTTGCAGTTTTCGCGCTCGTCGCCATCGCGCGAGTGTCCGCCGCCGAAAATAGCGATCTCGCGCCGATCAAGGCAGAGATCACGAAACGACATGATGAGGCGGTGAAACGGTTGCAGGATTGGATCAAACTGCCGTCGATCGCAGCGGAGAATTTGAACTCCGCGGAGGGCGCGGAATACATGGCGAAGCTGGCCAAGGATGCGGGCTTTCAGCAGGCGACGGTGATCCAAACGGACGGCAAGCCGGGAGTCTTCGCGACTCTGGATGCAGGCGCGGCGAAGACGGTCGGGCTCTACTTTATGTATGACGTGAAGCAGTTCGATCCGAAGGAATGGACGTCGCCGCCGCTCGATGCGGCGCTGGTCGATAAGCCCGGGTTGGGGAAGGCGATCGTCGGGCGCGGCGCGGTGAACCAAAAAGGTCCGGAGTCCGCGTTTCTCGCAGCACTGCATGCGATCAAAGGCGCGGGGAAGAAGATGCCGGTGAATCTCGTGATGGTCGCGGAAGGCGAAGAGGAGATCGGTTCCCCACATATTACTCAGCTTACGCGTCGGCCGGAAGTGGCAGCGGCGTTAGCGAAGACGATCGGCGTATTCATGCCTTCTGCATCGCAGGATCTCGACGGGATTGTTTCGGTGAGCCTGGGCGCGAAAGGCGTGGTCGAGCTGGAGTTAATCTCGAGCGGCGAGAAGTGGGGCCGCGGTCCGGCGAAGGATATTCACTCCTCACTCAAGGCGATGGTCGACAGTCCGGTTTGGCATCTGGTGAAGGCGTTGAACACGCTCGTCTCGGAGGACGGGAATGAAATCACAATTGACGGTTATCCGAAGCCGACGGCGATCAGCGTCGACGAGAAGAAGATGATCTCTGACGCGGCAAAAGTCCGGAGCGAAGAGCAAGCGAAGAAGCAGATGGGCGTGCAACATTGGATCGGCGACCTCGCGTGGGAGCAGGCAAACGAGCGCCTGGAGTCGCAGCCGACGGCGAACATCGAGGGTTTGGTTGCGGGTTATACGGGACCGGGCGGTAAGACGGTCTTGCCGCACAAGGCAGTGGCGAAAATGGATTTTCGTCTAGTCCCGGGGATGCACGCGACTGATGTGGTGCCGGCGATCAAAGCGCATCTTGCAAAGCGTGGCTTTGGCGACATCGAGGTGAACATGAGCGGCGGCTATGATCCGACGCAGACGGCGGCGACCGCACCGCTGATCCAGGCGCAGGTCTCGGTCTTGACGCGCGCGGGAATTGAGCCGGTGCTGTGGCCGCGGAGCGCCGGTTCGTACCCGGGCTTCGCCTTCACGGGTGAGCCGTTGAAGCTGGCTTCAGGACATTTTGGTCTCGGCCACGGCAGCGGGGCGCACGCACCCGATGAGTATTACGTAATCGACTCGAGTAACCCGAAGATCCAGGGCTACGACGGCGCGGCGATGTCGTTCGTCGAATATCTCTACGAGCTAGCGAAGTGACCTGAGGAACGCTGCCGTCGATCCGCGGCAGGTCCCTTCGATCTTCCCGCTCGTCATTCGCCGGGCGATTTCGTATACGGCCGCGGTGATCGCAGAACCGTTGCAACACGAGACGGCCCACATCCTCTTTATGGATGCGGTCGGCTACTCGGCGCTGCCGAGCAGCAACAAGCAGTCGTCTTCCGCGAGCTGCAGGATCTGGTGAGTGAATGCGCGACTGTCGCCCCGCGCGGCCTTCGATGGAAATGTCGTGCGCACGCCCACGGGTGACGGCATGGCGCTGGCGTTTTTCGATGAGTGCTCGAGCCCGTTGCGGTGTGCGGTTGAATTGGTCGACCTGATTCAGAACAACCGCGGCTTCGAACTGCGCATGGGCATCCACACCGGC
>JALYXP010000009.1 GCA_030947045.1 Verrucomicrobiota bacterium
GCGACAACGCATCCGTGTTGGCGCGTCATGTTGTGCTCTTCAATGCCAACGTCGATCCCGCTGCCGCGGCGAAGTTCTGCATTTTTGTCGATGCCGCTGGCAACCGCGTGGCGGCGCGCGTCGAGCGGAACGATCCCGCGAAAACGAAATATCCGTTTCGGAGTTGGCAGAGCGACGACAAGTCGATCGCCACTTGGGGCGAAGATCTCGCGGCTGTTCAGACCGCAGACCCCGAGGACGAGAGCGAAGCAGCCGATTCGGTGGCTTCCCCCGCCAAGCCCCAGCCGATCCGGGCCAACGAACTCTTCATCGCGCCCGTTAAGCCTCTGCCGCCGGGGAAAAATTGGCGTCTCGTCCTCGACGCTGGCCTCCCTGCGGCGCAGTGGAATGTCGCGCTGCCTGCGCGCAAAGAGATCGCGTATGGCTCGGTCCAGCGCTTCGAAGCGACGCGTGCCACCGCCGAAAGCAACCGCACCGACGGTCGCCGCATAATTATCGAATTCTCGAAGACGCTAGGTGACGAGCTGACGCCCGAGAATATCACGCGTTGGGTCAAGATCGAGCCTGCTCCCGCGCGTCTCCGCGCGGAGATTATATCTGAGCAGATTACCTGGCGCGGTGATTTCGCGCTCGGCGTTCCGTATCGCGTGACGGTCGCGCCGGGGCTGCCCGGACACGAACCTGGCGCGACCGACAAGCCGTTCGAGAAGCAGCTCAGCTTCGAAAAATTCCCTCCGCGTCTTTACTTTCAAGACTTCGCTGCGCATCAGGCGGCCGGCGGTTCGCGCCAGGTCCGCCTCGTCTCGAGCAACGTTCCGCGCGTTCGTGTCACCGCGAAACGAATTACCGGGGATGCAATTCCCGTCGCGCTGAAGGCCTACGATAAATACCAGGAGCGGCCGGACGAGTCGGCGGATAACGAGATGTATCAGCGTGTCGATCTCGCCGCTGTTCGGGGCGACGAGATCTGGCATCGCGATTTCAGTCCCGCCGGCGACGTCGATGTCGACCAGACGGTCACCTTAAACTGGGATGAAATCATCGGTGCACATCGGGCCGGCACCGTGCTGTTGACGGCAGAGTCGATCGATCCCGTCCTGCCGAAAGGCAAGCGCGTCGGCACGCAGACGTTGCTGCAGCTGACTGACATCGGCGCAGTTTGGAAGCGCGATCGCGCTGGCACTTGGTTGCATCTTTTTTCGCTGGCAACCGGCAAAGGAATCCCGTCGGCGCAGCTGCGACTGCTCACCGACGAAAACGCGGAGCTTGCCCGCAGCACGACGAACGCGAATGGCGACGCCAGCCTCGAAAAATCAGATGACGCGCGCTGGCTCTTCGTGAAAACGGAGGCCGACGCGCACGTTATCTCGCTCACGGGTGGTGAAAGCCTGCTGCCGCTCTACCGCCTTGGCGTAACCGAAAGCAGCGATGCGGATGATGCTTCCGCGCAGTCGATTTTTCTCTTTACGGAGCGCGGCGTTTACAAGCCCGGCGACGTCGTTCACCTGAAAGGCTTCGCGCAGGATCCGCGCGACGATCAGGCGCGAATTCCCACTGGCAAGGCGATAAAGATCACCGTCATCGATGCGAAGGATCGGGAGATCGCGAAGGGCGATGCCACGCTGTCGGAATACGGTTCATTCGATCACGAGATCACACTGCCGGATGGATCGTTAGGCAAATACCGGATCAACGTCATCGGCGAAACCGGCGAGCAACTCGGCGGTTCGTGCTATTTCCAGGTGCAGGAGTATCGACCGAACGCTTTTGAGATCGCGATCCCCGCGCCTCCGTCGAGCACCGGGAACACGCAGCTCGATCTGCCGATCACCGCGAAGTATTTCATGGGCGCGCCGCTCACGAAAGCGAAGCTTACGTGGTCGCTGGTTGGTCGAGATCAACGCTTCGCGCCGGAAGGACTTTCGGAGTTCGTTTTCACGAATGGGATCGACGATTTTCGGCTTAACCGCGCACTCGACCGTATCTCGCAGTTCAATGCGCAAGGCGATCTCGCCATCAACGAAGGCGGCAGTGCGCGCCTCACGACAGCTTTTCCAGTTAACGCAAAAGCGCCGCAACCGCGGGCAGCGAAACTGTTGTGCGAAGTG
Organism: Verrucomicrobiota bacterium; assembly: GCA_030947045.1. Lineage (GTDB taxonomy): Bacteria > Verrucomicrobiota > Verrucomicrobiia > Chthoniobacterales > UBA10450 > JACCTI01. The sequence goes on from JALYXP010000009.1 coordinate 2,109, forward strand.
ACCGATCAAAATCAGCAGACCGTCTCGGAGTCACGCGCGTTTGTGCAGCACAGCTCGGACTTCTACTTCGGTCTGCATCGCTTCGAGAATGTCTTGAAGGAAAAGCAGCCACTGCCCGTGGAGCTGATCGCGGTGGGTGCTGATGGTAAACCACTCGAACAAAGTCTCCCTGCGACGTTGCGGCTGAGCCGGATCAACTGGCAGACAAACCGCGTCGCGACCGCCGGCAACACCAGCGAATACGAGAGCAAGCCACAGCTGCAGAAGGTTTGGGAGCGCGAGCTCGCGACGGCGCCCGGTCTTGGCACGGATAGGAAACCCGCGCGCGCTTTGTTGGCCGATGCACAAACGGACAAGCCTGGCGAATACCTCCTCGAAGCTGTCGGCAAAGATGCGCAAGGGCACGACGTGCTGACGTCGATGGTCTTCGAAGTATCGGGCGAAGCCGATACGAGCTGGGATTATCGCAACCCATACGTCATCGACCTGATCGCCGACAAGGACAGCTACGAGCCGGGCGAAACCGCCACGCTTCTCCTGAAAACGCCGCTCGCCGGCGACGCGCTGGTCACCGTCGAGCGCGACCGCGTGATGCGTTCGTTCATCGTCCCGGTCACGGGAAACGCTCCTTCCGTGCAGGTGCCGATCGATCGCAACGATGGACCGAATGTCTTCGTCTCGGTGATGATCTTGCGCGGCGCGAATGAGAGTCCAAAGAAGCTGAAAGCGCCGGAGTATCGCATCGGCTACGCGAATCTGAAGGTCGCGCGGCCAAAGCAGAAATTAAACGTCGAAGTGAGGCCGGCCATTCGTACTGCTCTGCCCGGCAAGCAGGTGCAGGTGGAAGTCGAAGTGCGGGACTTTGCCGGCAATCCGGCGGCGGACGCGGAGGTCACATTGTATGCCGTCGATGAAGGTGTCCTTAGCCTGACCGGCTACGAAACGCCGGACGCGCTCGCGTTCTTTGATCAACCGCGCGGCCTCGGTGTTTCGACGAGTCTGACGTTGCCGACTTTATTGCGCGAAGATGCGTCGGAGGCTGATTTCGCGAACAAAGGTTATCTGGTCGGCGATGGCAAAGGCGGTCCGGCGCTGCTGAATGGCTTGCGAAAAAACTTCCTCGCCTGCGCATTTTGGAACAGCTCGCTGAAGACAGATGCGCAAGGCCGTGTCCAGGCGGAGTTCGTCGCGCCTGATAGTCTGACGCGTTATCGATTGATCGCGGTTGCCGCGACCAAGCAGGCGCAGCTGGGTGCAGGGGAGTCGGCCTTCGAAGTGAATAAGCCGATCATGATCGACTCGGCGATGCCGGCGTTCGCGAACGTCGGTGACAAGCTCGTGCTCCGCGCGGTCGCGCATAACACGACAGATGTCAGTGGCAAAGCCGAGGTCTACCTGAAGATCGTGGGCGGTGCGGAGGCCCCGGAAAAAATGCGCAGCTTTGCTTTTCCCGCACACGCATCGCTGCCTATCGATCTTCTTGCTCAGATCACGGGAGCGGGCGACGCAACATTTGAGTGGGCGGTAAAATTCGTGCCGGCGGATGGCTCTGCGGAGCTGTGGGACCGCGTCGAAGCGAAGATGAAATTGGAAAATCCTGCGCCGTTAATCCGACAGGTCGAGACGGAGCGGATCGATGCCGATCGCGCGGAGATTCTTCATATCGCGGATCCGCAGATTCTCGAAGGAACGGGGGAGGTGACGGTTAACCTGTCAAACAGCCGGGTTGTGCAGTTGCGCGAAGCGTTGCGGCAGCTCTTGCATTATCCGTACGGCTGCGTCGAGCAGACGACTTCGAGCATGTTGCCCTGGCTGACGGTGCGTGATTTGCGTGCGCGCCTGCCGGAATTGGCGAAGAGCGACGAAGAGATCGACAGCGCCGTGAACGCGGGCGTGCGCCTCCTGCTTTCAATGCAGACCAGCGGCGGTGGCCTCGCGTATTGGCCGAAAGGTCGCGAGCCGATGCTGTGGGGCAGCGCCTACGGCGGCATCGCGCTCACCCTCGCGAAGAAGCAGGGCTTTGCCGTGCCCGACGCAGAGTATAAACGACTCTTGAAATATCTAAGCGAGCAGCTGCGCGGCATGTCGAAGGACGTGACCGGCTATGGCCTGTCGGATCGTTGTCTCGCGGTCTACTCGTTAGCCATCGCGGGCGCGGCTGAGCCGGCCTACCACGACCTCCTCTTTCAAAAACGTGCGAAACTCAGCGCGGAAGATCGCGCGATGGTCGCGCTCGCCGTCATCGAAGGCAGAGGCCCGAAGCCGATGATTGACGAACTACTGCGCGG
>JALYXP010000019.1 GCA_030947045.1 Verrucomicrobiota bacterium
GGATTTGGAAGACGCGATCTTCGCCCGCAGCGAGCGTGGTGGTCATTTTCGCGAGCGTTTCCGCAGTGAAGAACCTGTGCCCATTGAGTTCTCCGCCGTTGGCGAGCATCGCGTAAAATTTCGCGAGGGATGCTGCGTTTCCGATTCCCCCGAAGGAAACAATCGGCATCGCGCGGACAGTTGGCGCATTCATGCCGCTCACCGCATGCAGGCCCGCCGGTGAAGTGAATGTCCTTCGGGCGATCGTCCCCGGCGTTGCGAGATCCGCGTAGAACTGCGCCGGGCTGGGAGTGCCGCCAGCCTTCGCAGCATAGATCGTCGCGACTCGCTCATTTTCGGCTTCGGGCAGGCCGATCCAGATCTTGAGATTGAGCGGCTCCGCGAAATTCATTCGCCAATACTCGCCGAGAGTCGTTTCGGTCAGCCGCCTAACGAGTTCATCGAGCAGAAATCCAAATGTCCGCGCATGATAGCCATGCGCGCTGCCAGGCGGCCAGAGTGGCGGTTGTGTTTCCAACGCGCGCACGACCGCAGCGTAGTCCGTGACATCGACGCGTTGGTCGAGCGCCGGAAGACCGCCTTGGTGGGAGAGCAGTTGCGCCAGCGTAATCTCTCCCTTCCCGGCCTGCGCGAACTGCGGCCAAAACTCAGCGACTCGGCGATCAAGCGCGATGTTCTGCTCTTGCAACGCATGCAGCAGACAAGCGCTGCCGAGCCCTTTCGTAGCCGACCAGAAAAGCACAAGCGTATCGGCAGTCCATGGAATCTCCCGATGCGCATCGCGGAACCCGCCGTGTAGCTCGACGAGCGGTTTCCCATGTTGCCAGACCGAAATGGCCGCACCGAGTTCTCCACGGTCGCGGAAATTCGCCTCGAAGATCGGCGCGAGCCGTTCGCGGAGTTTTTGAGCGTCCAGTTCCATCGCCGGGATCTGTAGCGGCAAGCGTGTCGGCTGCAAACGCCGGCACGACCGGCGACCTAGATCAGCGCGTGGACCGCCTGCAGATCCGGATCTTTCTTTGCGAGCTCACGAAAGCTCGAGTCCATCCGAAAACTGATCAGTAGATTTTCCTTCGCGCCGTTCACGTCGCCGAGGAGTGCTTCGTAGCAGCCCATATTGTAGTAATAGATCGGCTCCTTCAGGAGGGCGACCGGGCCGGTGACGAGCAGCTTTTTCGCCTCGGCGGTTTTGCCGAGCTGGTGCAAACAGAAGCCGGCGTGGAGGAACCCCGTTCCGCAGTCCGGCGCGACGCGACAAAGCAATTGGCTGACGCGGAGCGCATTACCCCAGCGCTTCTGGCGCATCAGATGGTGGAGGCGTAACTGCAACACTTCGGGACGGTTCTGGTAGCGGTCTTCGATTGCGTCGAGTTCAGCGATCGACTCTTTGTACATCCCGAGCTCTGCGTAACCGCAGGCCGCCTGCACATTCCATTCGAACTCCACACGCTCTACTTCAGCACAACGCTTGCCAACTGCGGAGGGCTATTTGTTTCGTCATCCTGAGCGGAGCAAAGCGGAGTCGAAGGACCCCGTCGCGCAACCAGGCGTATTGCTACGGGGTTCCTCGACTTCGCTCGGAATGACCGGATTAACAGAGAAGCTCTTCTAATTCACCGAGCCGCCGTTCGAACAACCGTAGTGTCGCTTCGACCGGCGCAGATGTTGTCATATCAACTCCCGCACGTCGCAGCGTCGGCAGCGGAAACTCCGAGCCGCCAGATTTTAGAAACGCGAGATACGCTGCAACGGCGCCTGGTTCTTTCGCCAAAACACGCTCCGACAACGCGACTGCCGCCGACAAACCAGTCGAGTATTTGTAGACGTAGAACGCGCTGTAGAAGTGCGGGATTCGGAGGCATTCGAGCTCGAGCTGCTGGTCGATCGCAACTGCATCGCCGAAATAGACGTCGAGCAGTTTGCGATACTCGGCCTTAAAGACATCAAGCGTTAGCGCCTCACCGCTTTCTTCGATCGCGTGAATCACGCGTTCGAATTCCGCGAACATCGTTTGCCGAAATACCGTGCCGCGGATGTCATCGATCTGTCGGTTGATGATGTAGGCGCGCATCTTCCGATCGTCGGTTTGCTCGAGGAGATAATGCGTGAGCAGCTCCTCGTTGAACGTGCTCGCTACTTCCGCGAGAAAGATCGGGTAATCGTAATCCTGAAACCGCTGCGATTTCTGCGCGAACCAGGTGTGCATCGAATGCCCCGCTTCGTGCGCCAGCGTATACATGTCCGCGAAGACATCATCCTTGTAGTTCATAAGGATAAACGGCGGCGCGCCGTAGCTGCCGCTGGAGAACGCCCCGCTGCGTTTCCCTTTCGTCTCGTAGCGATCGCACCAACGCCCACGCAAGCCATCGCCGAGCACGCGCACGTATTCGTCGCCAAGCGGCGCGAGCGATGCGACCACTCTCTCGATCGCTTCGTCGAAGGTGAGGCGTGTCTCGATCTCGGGAACGAGTGGAACGTAGGTGTCGTAGGCGTGTAATTTCTCCAAACCTAGAACGCGGCGTCGCAGCTCGTAGTAACGGAGCAGCGCCGGGATGCCAGCGCGCACCGCCCGAACCAAACCGTCATAAACTGCGACGGGCACGTCGTCAGAGAAGAGCGATGCCTGAAGCGCGCTTTGGTGATTGCGAGCGCGTGCGCGGAAGACATCGGCTTTGACGGAATATGCGAGCGACGTGGCGAGCGTGAATTGGTGATCCTGAAACTCCGCATAGAACTGCGTGAATGCGTTCTTTCGCAGGGTCGGATCGCGCTTGAGGAGGAAGGAGCTGTAACTGCTTTGCGTCAGCGGGAACTCGCGGCCGGACTCGTCGCGCAACGTCCCGAATTTCATGTCGACATTGGTCAGCTGCGAAAAGGCGTCGTCGTAACCATCCAGCGCTGCACTGCCCATCGCGAGCAGGCGTTCCTCGCGCTCGCTTAAGACGTGTGCGCGCATTCGGCGCACTTT
>JALYXP010000041.1 GCA_030947045.1 Verrucomicrobiota bacterium
ATTCGTGCTGCAGGCGTTAACCCTCGTCGTGCTACTTGCGTATTACCGGAGCCCCACGGCAAAGGCGCTGCTCGATCGAGTCGCCGAATACAAAACCGCGCACGGCATTCCTTTCGTCGTCATCAGCACGGTCGTTGCGGGAGCAATTCTGCCCGAGATATTTCTCGTTGTCTTCTTCCAACGCGCGCGGGTGCGCCGGCAAAACTTTCGCAATCTACTATTCACCACGCCGATGTGGGCGCTTGACGGGATCATTGTCGACCTGTTCTACCGCGGCCTGGCCGCATGGCTCGGCGATGAAGTTTCGCTCTCGGTGGTGGCGACGAAGATCCTCGTCGACCAGTTCGGCTACAACGTCTTCATCGCCGGCCCCTATGAGGTAATCGCCTACGAATGGAAGAACAGTGGCTATTCGTTCGCGATCATTCCGCAGTGCTTGAATCTCGCCTACTACCGCAACAAAATTGTGCCGACGCTGTTTGCTACCTGGGTCGTCTGGCTGCCGCTGGTTGCGATGATTTACTCGCTTCCGCTGGCGTTACAGTTCCCGCTCTTTAGCTTCGCGCTCACCTTCTGGGTTTTGCTTCTCACTTATATGACGAACGTCTTTGCCGGTAAAAACGGGCAGCCTTTCCCGGCGCCCTCGATCGCTCGATGAAATCGCACGAACTTTTCCGCGAAATGCCCGCGTCTCTCGCCGCCGAGGTCTTCACGTTTTTGAATGAACACGAGAAGCCCGTCTATAAGGCCGCGATTCAGGGGCTCGCAAACCAGCGCAATCTCCGCGCAGTTTTTGTGGAACGGAAGCCGCGCGATGAACGGCACGCGTGGATGAAAGCAGCGCTAAGCCGGCCAATCAGCGACACGCTCGCGACGCATCTCGTACAGGCGTGGCTACTCGGCGCGAATAAGCCGATGCTGAACGATTTTCTCGATGCGTTACAGATCGCACACGAAGAAGACGGCACCGTTGAAGTTATTCCGCCTTCGCCACCGAAGGAGAAACTGCAGGCCGCAGTGGATCAGCTCGTGACGAAGTATAACCCGCAAGCCGTAGCGGTTTATCTGCACGCCTTTCGCGACATGGACAGCTCGGTGCAATGGCCTGCGCTGAACGAGATTCTATCGGATGACGCGCGCCTGCAGCTCAGCGGCGTCGCGACTGGTTAGCTCGTGAAGTAAAGCAGCGCTTCGTAAATGCCGGCGCCAGCTTCGCTCTCAGCGACGTAGCCGCCGCTCGCGCGCACCGCGGCTTTGACTTCCGACACCGCGTTTGCCGGGCAGGCGGTGAATGCCGCGTAGCGTCCATCCAGCATCGAGAGGTCGTTGTGGTGATCGCCGGCGGCAAAAGTGTTTTCGCGCGGGATCTCGATAAGGCGCGACAGTTCCGCGAGAGCTGCACCTTTGTGGTAGTCTGCGTGACAGAAGCGCAGGTAAACCGTGTTGTGCTGATAGTGGAATGTCGGATGTCCCGCGCGCGCTTCATCGATGAACGAAATGATCCGGGCCAGCTCTTCTTCGCTTTGCGCGATCAAACCTTCGGGGCCGTGTCGATCGTGCAGGATTTGAGCGTGGGTGTATCGTTGCACGAAATCGACGACGTCCGCGTAGATCGATGAGGCGGACGCATACAGGTCGGCGTGCTCGCGCGCGACGCGTTCATTCCAATCGCCAAACGGCTCCCAGGCTCTGCCGTTCTGGCACGGCCGGAAAACATCGCGCTCGCTCGTGAGGATGAAGTCCGGGCGCACAGGGAAATCGAAGTCCGTCAGGCCGGACTCGAGCAAATCCATCGAGCGCCCCGTATTGATCGCCCAGATCGCCCCGGCGCATTGCATTTCGCCGATCATCTTCATGCAGGGTGGATCGAAAACCGAGTCCCTGCTGCCTTCGCCATTGAGGTGATGCGCGACGAGCGTGCCGTCGAAATCGGTGCTGAGGAGACGGATTTTCTCAGCCATCGGGCGGGTAACTTAAGGATTGATTTTGCGAAGGCAATTCGCCGCCGCTTTTGCGTCCGCCGTAGGGCGCGCTACTCTTGCCGGGATGAAATCCGCTTACGAACTCGCCATGGAACGGCTGCAGAAGTCTGCTCCGAGCGTCGCCGTGACCGATGAGCAAAAGGCGCAGATCGCCGAGATCGATTCCACCTTTCGCGCCCGCATTGCGGAGAAAGAGCTCTTTCTGAAAGACGAGATCCGCAAAGCGAGGACGAGCGGGGCCACGGATGAGGCGGAGTCGCTCGAGAAACAGCTTTCGATCGAGGTGCGTCGTCTGCAGCAGGATTGCGAGGAGAAGAAAGAAAAGCTCCGCCGCTCGTTTGGAAGCTGAAGAATTTCGGGGCGCGCTGGGTGATCGCGGCGTATGACCCTGAGCGGGCGAGGGCACTTGGTTCCAGCTGGATGCGGCACATGAGGCCCGGCGATTTCGCGCGTGCATGGAAGATCAGCGATGATCATCGCGAAGGCGCCGGTCAAAGCTTTGTTGATTTGCCGCGCGGACTTCAGCCGGTTTCGAACGGCAGGCCGCGTAATGGTATGCGGGTCCTGATCTGCTGCTACCATGGACTCGGCGACACCATTCAGTTCATCCGCTACGCCCCATTTGTGCGGGAAATTGCGGAGCGCGTGATCGTGTGCGCGCAGCCCGAGTTGCTGCCGGTTATTCGGGACACTTGCCGGAATTGACGATCTGACCCCGCCACAATGGCGCGCCGCGGTGCGGTTCGACGCCGATGTTGAGGTGATGGGCGCCTTCGGATTCGAAGCTCGTATCGCATCTCGCCTCCACTTCGGAGGCGGAATCCGAGGTGGCAAATAGCAGGACTACGTAACTACCGCACCGCCTCGAACGCGGAGAGGCGCGACACGCGAATTTAACTCGGGCGGCACGGTCGCTGCTAACCCGGCTCCCTAGCCAAATTCGGACGAGAAGTCTGCGCCACCGGCGCAACTAAATATTCCTAGGCGGTTCGAGATTTATCTTGCCTGCCTAGCGTTGAGGCCGCTAAAACCGGGATGACGAAATAAGAATATTTTGTGCGGCATGAAAATTGTCATAGACAATGAGAATCAATTATGACAATTATGAGAACCATAAGAGATCGCTGTAACTGCAAGTAGTTGCCGAAACAGAGACTCGAATCAAAAAACCGCACTAAAAACCAGACAAGCCTCAGGAGAAACCAACATGATCAAACGCAACTTCGCCCTCAGCGCCCTTTTCGGCGCCGCCGCGCTGCTCACCGCAGCCACCACCAGCCACGCCACCGTGCTCGACCTCACCGCCAAGGACAGCGGCACCATCAATGGCGCTTACTTTAGCAAGAACTACCAGCAGCCCGCCGGCAGCGGTGTGATCCAGCCGTTCCTGACCATTCAGGCCAAGGGCGTCGAGCAGGGCTACAACAGCGCGAATGGCAATTTCGACACCAAGCG
>JALYXP010000051.1 GCA_030947045.1 Verrucomicrobiota bacterium
GCAGCGCCGTTTCGATCGACTCGACGAGGCGCGAACGCGATTCGTCCGACACCGTGATGCGATCTTGAATGACCTGCACACGCGCGCCGAGTCGCGCGATTTTCTGCTCGGTATCCGCGCGGACGACGTCGCCATTCAGCCAGACGCGCAGGTAGCCTTGCTGTTGGAGAAACTGGAAGAATTCCTTCGGCTCCGTTTTTGGCGGAACTGCCACCCAAAAAGTGAGGAGGACGGTTGCGCCATTCCCGCCGTCATCCTGAGCGGAGCGGAGCGGAGTCGAAGGACCCCGTGGAGCTGCCGAGTGGCTTGCTTTGCCACGGGTTTTGATCTGCTCGCGGCTGCTCGCATCCCCTTCGGGCTTCGTCCATGTCGTGCCGTGCCCGCGCACTCCATTCTCGACTTCATTCCGCTCCGCTGCATTCCGCTCGGGATGACGACCGAATTGCGCTAGCACTTCGTCGGCAATCGAACGCGCGGTTTCCGGACGTATTTCGCGGTCGCAGCTTGGGCAAAACCCGCGTGCGATGCGCGGCCAGAGCAGCTTCAGGTAATCATTGATCTCCGTCATCGTGCCGACGGTGGAACGCGATGATTTTACCGGGTTCGCCTGCTCGATTGCGATCGCTGGCGGGATGCCGCGGATCTCATCGACGCGCGGCTTGTCCATGCGGTCGAGAAATTGCCGCATGTACGGCGAGAACGTCTCGACGTAGCGGCGCTGCCCTTCCGCGTAGATCGTCTCGAAGGCGAGGCTGGACTTTCCGCTGCCGCTGGGCCCGGTGATAACGGTTAATTGCCCGAGCGGGAGATCGAGATCGATCCCCTTCAGATTGTTCTGGCGCGCGCCGCGAATCTCAACGCAACCGCGATCAGCGGGAGCGGTGACGCAGCTGTCGTCGAGATCTTTCGAAACCACCGGAGATTATCCGGGATGCGGCTTCGTTAAGCAACAAAGAGGCGCTTTCGACAATGCTGCCGCGAGTCTTCGTGAGCGTGAGCAGACATGCTGCAACTGTCATCCTGAGCCGCGCAGACGGTCGAAGGATCTCTCCTACGCAGACCGCGACTCCTCATGACAAGCGAGGCAGACCGGAGTCCGTGCTTCGTAGCTCGCGGTCGGGATTTGCAAAGCCAACACTGCGACTGCGAGATCCCTCGACTTCGCTCGGGATGACGGCGTCGTCGTTTCTAATTCGCGGAGCGCGAGCAACCGACTCAGCTGCCGAAGCGCTCAGCGACTTTGTCGTGCTGCGCGATTAGCTCTTCCGGCATGTCCGGCTTGAGGGTGTCGAAGAACTGCTGCTGGCCTTCCAACTCTTTGCGCCATTCGTCGGGCTTTACGGAGAGGAGTTCCGCGAGCGTGTCAGCGGGTAGACTTTCCATCTCCTCGAGGTCGAGGTCTTCCCAGCGCGGCACCCAGCCGATGGGCGACTCCGCCGCGCCGGCTTTGTTCTCGCAGCGATCGATCATCCACTTCAAGATGCGCATGTTGTCGCCGAAGCCGGGCCAGAGATATGATCCGTCGGGGCCTTTGCGGAACCAATTCACATGGAAGATCAGCGGCGGATTCGTGAGGCGCGGGCCGGTCTTCAGCCAGTGCTTAAAGTATTGGCCCATGTTATAGCCGCAGAACGGCAGCATTGCCATCGGATCGCGTCGCACCTGACCGACCGCGCCAGTGGCGGCTGCGGTGGTTTCCGACGCCATCGTCGCGCCCGCATAGACGCCGTGTTGCCAATTGTAGGCTTGGAAAACGAGCGGCATCGTGTCGCTCCGCCGGCCGCCGAAAATGATCGCGCTAATCGGGACGCCCTCGCCTTTTTCGACGTCAGGATCGAGCACTGGATTGTTGCGCATCGGTACCGCGAAACGGCTGTTGGGATGCGCTGCTTTTTCCTTCGAGTCCGGAGTCCACGGATTGCCTCTCCAGTCAGTCGCGCGGACCGGCGGCGGACCGTCTTTGCCCTCCCACCAGACGTCGCCATCCTCCGTCTCGGCGACGTTTGTGTAGAGCGTGTCGCGCTGAATCGATTTCATCGCGTTCGGGTTCGATTTGTAGCTCGTCCCTGGCACGACGCCGAAGTAGCCGTTCTCGGGATTGACCGCATAAAGACGGCCGTCCTTGCCGATCTGCATCCAGGCAATGTCGTCGCCGATCGTCGTGAC
>JALYXP010000119.1 GCA_030947045.1 Verrucomicrobiota bacterium
CCGCGTCTTCGCTTCGCGCTGTTCGTCATCCGTGAGCAATTGCCACTGGCCGTACTCGATTCGGTAGAACAGGTGGAGGCAGTGCCAGCCCTGCTCGGGAATAAGCGCGCCGCCGTTGTTGTTCTCCTCGGTCATGGCGCCAAGTGTCACCGGCGCGATTGAGGGGGTCAAGCGGCTGCGCGGCTAACGAACGTCCGCGGTGGCGGCGCTCGGCAAGTGCGGGAGGCAGTATTCCTCCCCATCGCGCGAAACGCGGAACTCAAGGTTCGAGTCGCTTAACTCCGTCGCGCCGCCCGTGGCACAGCGGTGCAATGGCTCTTCAGCGCTGCGAGTTTGCACTTCGAATCGCTCGCGCCGGCTCGCGACATCTTTCCGGTGCTTCCCCTGGTCGACGAGCTGTGGCCCAAAGAAGATGAAAAAATTAGAGAACGCCAGGATGAGTCCGATGCGATCCGCCCAGCTCCCCGTGACAAAGCCGAGGATGATGAACGCGGCCGAGAGCCAGGCGAGCCACTTAATCTTCACCGGCAGGATGAACATCACGTAGATGACTTCGTCGGGATAAAAGAAGGCGAAGGCGAAGAAGAGCGATGCCGCCAGCATTCCGTTTGAGAAGCGCGCGCCGAAGACGAAGGCCGCGACGGTCGTGCCGATCATGCCGACAATGAAATAAAGCGTGAGGCGAAAGGCGCCCCAAGCCCGCTCCAAGCCGTCGCCGATGAACCAGAGAAACCAGAGCGCCACAACCGCCCAGAGCGGAGAGAGCATCGAGCCCGGTGTCACAGGCGATTTCGGGATGAAGATGTAGGTGATCAGCCGCCACACCTGGCCGCGCTTGATGAGCTCGGGATTGAGATCAAGCAGAGAAAGGAACTGCGGATCGGTATACGCAAGCACGCAGACGAGCGCGGTAAACATGACGACGATCCGCACGAGGCCGGGAACGGCGATGAAGCCGATGCGGCGCTCGAGGTTGTTCAAGAACGTCATTGCCTACTTGATCGTAAGCGCACCGCGTTGTGGACTCACGGGGTTCGGTTGATTGACGCGCTGGACTGGCCACCTAGTTTCTGCGGCGTGAGCGAAGCCGAGTCGAAAACCACGCCGCTTTACGAAGAGCATCGGCGGGCGGGAGCGAAAATCATCCCCTTCGGCGGCTGGTTGATGCCGGTGCAATACACCAGCATCAGCGACGAGCATCAAGCGGTGCGGAACAACGTTGGCGTCTTCGATATTTCGCACATGGGACAGCTGATCGTATCCGGCGCGCGCGCGGGCGAATGGCTGAATCGCATGCTCACGAACAACATCGAGAAACTCGAAGTTGGCGGTGGCCAATACACCTTCCTGCTGAACCAAAACGGCGGGATCATCGATGATCTGATTGTTTACCGAACCGCGGCGAACGAGTTTCTCCTGGTCGTGAACGCATCGCGCACCAGCGAAGATTTCGCATGGTTCCAGGCGCACATCTTACCTGACGTTGAGCTGCAGAATCGAAGCGATGAATATGGTGGACTCGCTGTGCAGGGTCCCAAGGTGGTGGAACTCTTCCGTTCTCTTTTCCGCAACGACAGCGAACTTCCCGCCCGTAATCAAATCAAGGAATTCGATTTTCTCGGTATCAAACTGGCGATCGCGCGCACCGGCTACACCGGCGAAGACGGGGTCGAGGTTTTCTTTCCCGCGACCGACGCCGCGACGGTGTGGAATGAAATTTTGGCGAAAGGGCAGCCGCTTGGGATTCGCCCCTGCGGCCTCGGCGCCCGCGATACGCTGCGGCTCGAGATGTGTTACCCGCTGAACGGCAACGACCTCACTCCCGAACACACTCCGCTGGAGGCTGGGCTGGGATTCTTCGTCGATCTGACGAAGCCGAATTTCACCGGACGCGAAATCCTTGCGAAGGCCAAGGAGCAGGGCCTGAAGCGCCGGCTCGTTCCATTTAGCATGCAAGGCAAAGGCCCGCCGCCGCGTCCGCACTATGCGGTTTTCCGCGGTGAGGAACGCATCGGCGAAGTGAACAGCGGCACCCTCTCACCGAGCCTCGGCTACGGCATCGGCATGGCTTACCTGCCGACCGAGCACGCGAAAATCGGCACGGAGCTGCAGATCGAAATTCGCGGGCAGAAATTTCCTGCTGTCATCGAGAAGAAACCACTCTACAAAAAGGCATGAACGTTCCCGACGATCTTTTCTACACCGA
>JALYXP010000163.1 GCA_030947045.1 Verrucomicrobiota bacterium
ATCTTCTCGTCGCGCACGTATCTTCCGAGCAACCGCGCGAAGTTGCCGTAGGCGCGCGGATGCGGATTCGACTTCAAGAAAACGCCTTCCGGTGCCTGCGACGCCTCATCCGAGCCGAATGAGATCCACGGCTTCGCCACCTGCTTGCGGACATTTTCTTCCGACATCAGAAAGTAAATGGTGCCGATGCGAGACTCGTCTTCGCTGATCAAATCCATGATCGTCTCGACCGGATCTTTGCCGCGCATTTTCGCGATTTCGGCCAGTGTCTTGCCCGTCAGCGGCTTCAGCTTCTCCGACTTGAACCCGACCAGAAGAATCCGGTCGGTCGAGCCGGCGCCGAGATACATGTTCTCCCAATCGCTGCTCGGCGTGCGGACCTGGTCGGCAATTTTCGCGCGGGTTTCCGGATCGCGCAGCCGCTTGAACAAAGCCGGGTAGCCACCGTCCGCAGTCCAAGGCGGCAATGACGCGTCGAGTCCGGTTCCGGCGGCGGGATATAAATACATGTCAGCTGTGATCTTCAGCCCTTCCTTCTGCGCGGCCTCGATCTTCGCCAGCAATTCGTCCTCCTTGCCCCAGTTCGGTTCGCCCGCTGCTTTAAGATGATAAATCTCCGCAGGAATTTTGGCTTCACGGCTGATGCGGAGCAATTCGTCCACCGCATCCAGCAAATGATTCCCTTCGCTGCGCATGTGCGAGATGTATTTGCCGCGATACTTCGCCGCGATTTTGCATAGCTCGATCAGCTCTTCCGTTTTCGCATAGAACGCCGGCGGATAAATCAGTGAAGTGCCGATGCCCAACGCCCCCGCTTCCATTTCCCGCCGCACGACCTCGCGCATTTGGTCCATTTGTTCCGGCGTCGGCTGCTTGTCGTCGAGGCCGATGACGAATTCGCGCACCGTCGTAGCGCCGAGGAACGATGCGACGTTCGTGCTCACACCGCGCTGCTCGAGATAGCGCAGATATTCCGCGAGCGTGTTCCACTTGATCTCGAACTTGATGTCGCCTTGCTCCTTCACGACGCGCTTCTTCATCGCGTCATTCCACGGCCCCATCGACCAGCCTTCGCCCATGATTTCCGTCGTGACGCCCTGCCGAATTTCGCTCTGCGAGCGACCGTCCTCGATGAGCGATTCTGTCGACCACGACAGCATATTGATGAACCCCGGCGCCACCGCCAGGCCGGTGGCGTCGACGACGTTCGCTGCTTTCGCTTTCGTGAAATCGCCGAGCGCGACAATGCGATCGCCGCGTATCGCAACGTCGACGCGCTGCGGCTCCGCGCCCGTGCCGTCGTAAACCGTGCCACCTCGGATGATCGTGTCGAACTCTGGCGGCGTTTGACCGAGAGATGTCATCACGAGCCCGAGAAACAGGAGAAAAAGAGAGCGACGCATATGCTCTATTCGTGGCACCGACGCGCTCGCCGGTCACGACGAAAGCGCGTTCATCACGACGGCGCGTGCGTAGAATACCTCGATGTATGACGTCGCGATCGTCGGAAGCGGCCCCGCTGGCGCGGCCTGCGCGGCGTTCTGCGCGCGGGCTGGATTGCGCGTAATCGTGTTCGAGCGCGAAACGTTTCCGCGGGAAAAGGTTTGTGGCGATTGCCTGAACCCCGCGTGTACTCCCGTGCTGCAACGTCTCGGAATCGCGGATGACGTGCGCGCGCTTCCGCACGGCAAATTGCGCCGCGTCGATTTCATCGCGATCGGGGGACGGACCGTCAGCGTTGACTTGCCGGACGGTGCAGAAATCGCGGTGAAGCGGAGTCTGTTTGACGACGCGCTGATGCGTCGTGCGCGGAGTGCGGGCGCGACGGTCCGGGAGGGTGTGACCGTGACGGCACTCGTTGCTCCGGTGTCATCAGCTACGTGGTGGAAACTTACTGCCAGCGGCGAGCAATTTGAAGCGCGCGCAGTTGTGGCGGCGGACGGTCGCAACTCGAGCGTCGCGCGGTTACTTGGGCTGTTGCCACGCATCGCGAAAGATCGCGTGGCGTTACAGACGCACATTCCGCTGCCGGCCGGCTTCGGTGGACGGGTCGTGTTGCAATTCCTTCGCGAGGGCTACTCGGGCCAGGCACCGGTCAATGATCAAACGCTGAACGTCTGTCTCGTCGGGCGCGCGCATTCGATTCCGGCATTGCGAAGCCGGGCGGAATCGACCTTCGGAATCGCCGCCGATCATACGTGGCGCACGATCACGCCGCTTCGTCGCGCGGCACTGGCGCCTGCGGCTTCTGGCTTGTTTCTCGTCGGCGATGCCGCGCGCGTGGTCGAGCCATTCACCGGCGAAGGAATTTATTACGCGCTGCGCTCCGGCGAACTCGCAGCGGAGTCGATAGCGACGCTGCTGCAAAGCAGCGACGCGGAACTGGCCGCGCGCATCTACGGAGCCGCGCACGAAAACCTCTATCGCGGGCGCTTATGGGTGAATCGCGTTGCGCGGGCCGCCGTGTTGTCTCCTCGATTCACGTCGGCACTGCTCCGCGCACATCTCCTTCCGCCTGCAACGTTACGTGCCCTGACTACAAAGATTGTTCGTTAGCCGATTTTGGGGAGCGCACGCTTGTAGCGTGCTGGTGATCGTATTCTACGATCACGAACTTTCGGAGCCGTTGCGTTAGGCTTGGTCAACAAAAGTTCGCTTCGGCAGAATGCCGAAGCCAGCACGCTGCAAGCGTGCGCTCCCCGGAATCACAGCGACGCTTTTTGGAGACGGCACGCTTTTACCGTGTTCGTCATCAACATCGCAATCGTCATCGGTCCGACGCCGCCGGGAACTGGCGTGATCGCTGCGGCTTTCGCCGCGACTTCTTCAAACGCGACGTCACCGACCAGGCGATAACCACGCGGCGCCGTGGCATCGTCGACGCGGTTGATGCCGACATCGATTACGACTGCCCCCTCGCGCACGTGCTCGGCCTTCACGAAGCCGGCCTGCCCGATCGCCGCGATGATGATATCGGCTGAGCGTGTGATCTCCGGCAGATTACGACTGCGCGAATGCACGACAGTGACAGTCGCGTTCGCGTGCGGCGCTTTTTGCATCAACAGCATCGCGACCGGTTTCCCGACGATCATGCTCCGACCGAGCACGACCACATGCGCGCCAGCGATCTCAATCCCGCTCTCGACCAGCAGCCGCTGACACCCGAGCGGCGTGCATGGCACAAAGCCGGATTCTTCGCCAAGCGCCAGCTTGGCGACGTTCATCGGATGGAATCCATCGACATCTTTTGCGGGATCAAGCGCGCGCACGATGGCCGCTTCATCGATTTGTTTCGGCGGTGGTGATTGGACAAGAATGCCGTGAATCGCGGGATCGCGATTAAGCTCAGCGACGCTCGCGAGCAGCTCCTCCTGCGTCGTCTCCGCAGGCAGCTCCAGCTTCACCGAATGCAACCCAAGCTCGCGACACATCTTGTCTTTTGAACGCACATACGCGCGCGAAGCCGGATCTTCGCCGACCAGAACGACTGCCAGACCAGGCGTGACGCCGCGGGCTTTCAGCTCCGCGATTTCGCCGCGCAGCTGCGCGTAAACCTTTTCGGCGATGATCTTGCCGTCGATGAGTCGGGCCATGAGTTAGCGCATTTCGACGAGCTGCATCATCGCATTCTGCAGACGCAATCGTTCGGATTCAAATTCGCCGTCGGTCTGAGTCGTCGCGACGACATGCGGCGCGCCAAACACGACGCGCACGGTCGAGAAGGGTCGCGGCAGGATGAAACGATCCCAGCTTTTCAGCCGCCAGCAGCTCGAGTATTCCATGTTGATCGGCACGACCGCCGCGCCGGACTTTTGCGCGAGAAACACAATACCCGGTCCGATCTGATAGGCCGGGCCGCGCGGACCATCGGGCGTGATGACAGCGTCGCGCCCATTCGCCATCACATCGGCGAGCTGCAACATCGCCGCCACGCCCTTGCGAGAACTCGACCCCCGCACCACATCGAACCCGAAGCGCTGCACGATGTCCGCGAGGAACGCGCCGTCGCGACTCGCGCTGATCAACGCCGCACCTGGGCGCTGCGGCAGGTATCGCCGGATCACATGCGGTAACAGCAGCAGTCGGTTGTGCCAGAGCGCGCCGATGTAGCGCGGCATCGGGGGAGTGCCGACGACGCCGGCGCGATCCTCGATTTCGAAGCGCAGCGTGCGCGCCCACACCTGCAAGAGACGAAAAGCTAACGCGATGAGTAACCGCGCGCGCCAGCCTTCGAGTTTCAAATTTCGCGCGCGGTATTATCCGCCGCCCCATCGCGCCAGCGGAACGCGCGGGGATTCGGCAGGCCAAGTTGATCGATGATTCGCCACACGACCGTGTCGACAACGTCTTCGACGGTGGCGGGTCGGTGATAAAACGACGGAATGGCCGGCAAGACGACCGCGCCAGCTTCGAGCAGCGTGACGACATTGCGCGCGTGGATCAGACTCCACGGCGTCTCCCGCGGCACGACGATCAACTTGCGCCGCTCCTTTAAAAAAACATCCGCTGCGCGAAGGATAGCGTTTTCGCCGGACCCGCTGGCGAGCCGACCGAGCGTCGACATCGAGCAGGGCACAATCACCATCGCGTCGAAGCGAGCGGAGCCGCTGACATACGGCACATTCAGGTCATTCTCGGCATGCTTCAGTACGCCTGACGGGAGCTTCAACGGTTCGGCTTCCTGTGCCGCGACTTGCCTCGCGTGACCACTCATGACGAGGTGAACTTCGTTTGCGCTCGCGTCAATTTGGTCGAGCAGGCGTTGCAAATAGATCGTGCCGCTGGCTCCGGTGGCGGCGATCACAAGCTTCATCGTGGCTAAGAGAACATATCGGGCGCGAGAACACTAGGGCTGTCGATACTTCTGACCGTCGTCCGTCCGCGTCATCCTGAGCGAAGTCGAAGGATCTCGCTCACACAGACGGCGTCACACTTCCCAGCTTGTGTCACGTTTGCGCGGTTGGGGGGTCCCTCGACTGCGCTCGGGGATGACAGTTGCGCGCGCGGCGTTAAGCTGCCCGATGATCAAACGCCTTCTTCACACGCGCTATCGCGTTCGCGACCTTGAGAAAACCGTTTCGTTCTACACGGACGTTCTTGGGCTGCAGGAAGTGCGGCGTCATACTTCCGGCCGCGGATCGCAGCTGGTCTTCGTCAAAGCGCCGGGCAGCGATGAAGAAATCGAGCTCTGCAAATTCGACGAGAGCGGCCCTGTCGTTGTCGGCCCGGACCTGACGCATCTCGCATTTGAAGTCGACGACATCGAGGAATTCGCGAAGCAGACGGCGGCGAAAGGCTACCCGCTCTCGGACGGCCCGCACCCGAACGGAAACGGCGGCGCAATCGCTTTTATCGACGCGCCCGAGGGATACGAAATTGAGCTGATCCAGCGCGGTCGGACGGAATAATTCCGGCTGGTTGCGCCGCTTGCGAACCGCAGGCCCATGCCGCAACTTCAGCGCCATGAAAGCTTCGCGGTCTTCCACCCTGCGCATTTGGCAGCTGTGGATCACAGTGTTGTGCTGCGTTTGCACAACCTCGATCGCTGCGCCGGCGAAGAAAAAGAAGGCGTCAACGAAGCACTCGACCGTCAAGCGCGCGGAGCCGGTCGAACCACGCGAGACCGTCCCATCGACGCTGCCCGGTGGCGTGCCGAACACGCGTGCTGCTTCGGTGATCGTGATCGATGCGCGGACAGGCGAAGTTCTATACGAGAAAAACGCGGACGCGCAGCGTGCCGTCGCCAGCACGCAAAAGCTTCTCACGGCATTGATCGTCGCGGAGCGCGGCTATCTCGACCAAACGGTTACGGTCGCGCCCATCGATACTTATGCAGAGCCGACCAAGCTCGGGTTCAAAGCAGGCGAAACTTATCAGCGCATGGACCTGCTGCGCGTCTTGCTCGTGCACAGTTGCAATGACGTCGCGCGTTGTCTCGCGCGTGACACGGCAGGCAGCATCGAAAATTTTGCGCAGCTGATGAACCAGCGGGCTCGCGCCGCCGGCGCGGTGAACTCGAATTTCATCAACCCTAATGGCCTGCCGATGCCTGGCCAGTATTCGACGGCGCGCGATCTATCATTAATCGCGAAGGCGGCTTACGCGAACTCGACAATTCGGTCCATCGTGTCGCTACCGACACTTGTCTTCCGCTACGCTGACGGCCACACGCAGGAGTTCAGCAACACGAACAAGGTCCTTCGTCGCCTTCCCTACTGCAACGGGATGAAGACCGGCTACACCGATCTTGCCGGCCATTGCCTGATCTCCAGCGCAGCGCGTCCCGGGCGCGATGTCATCACCGTTGTGCTCGGCGACAATAAGCCGAATGTCTGGAGCGACTCCGCGGCTCTGCTGACCTGGGCCTTGCAGATCTAACTTCGGCCGGCCGCGAGCGCGGCAAACTAATGAGCGACCTTTTCCACGCCGAGCTACAGCAGCTGCGCGCGAACTCGCTGCATCGGAAACTGCGCGAGATCGGCACCGCGCAGGCGCCGGAAGTGCAGATCGTTGGCGAACGCCTGATTAATTTCTCGTCGAACGATTACCTCGGCCTCGCGAATGATGCCCTTTTGCGCGATGCGACGACTGCTGCCATCGCGGAATTCGGCGTTGGTTCGGGCGCTTCGCGACTGGTCAGCGGGACACTTTCGCCACACGTGCGCCTGGAGACCGCGCTCGCGAAGTGGAAAGGAACGCAAGCGGCGTTGACCTTCACCAGTGGCTACGCGGCAGCGCTCGGCACACTCCAGGCGGTCGCGGGCAAGCACGACATTGTCTTGCTGGATAAGCTCGCGCACGCCTCGCTTATCGATGGGGCGAAACTGAGCGGCGCGACCATCCGCGTGTTCCCTCACAACCATCTCGGCAAGCTCGAGAGTCTGCTCGAATCAGCGCGGCGCGAACATCCGGACAGCAAAGTGATCATCGCGACCGAGTCGGTATTTTCGGTGGACGGCGATCGCACTCCGTTGCGTGAGCTCGTTAGCCTAAAGAAACGTTTCGGTGCCCTCCTGCTCCTCGATGAAGCGCATGCCGTCGGCGTAATCGGGGCGAACGGACGCGGTCTCGCGGCGGACGAAGGCCTCACGCGCCACATCGACATTCAGATCGGCACGATGAGCAAAGCGCTCGGCGTCAGCGGCGGCTACGTCTGCGGATCGCGCGGGGTGATCGAGTGGCTGATCAATCGCGCGCGCTCCTTCATTTTCACTTCGGCGCCGCCCCCGGCGCTCGCGGCGGCAGCGACGGCGGCGATCGAATTCCTCGCCTCCGATCGCGGTGAAGAGTGTCGGCTGTTGCTCTGGCAGCGGATTGCGATGCTTCGCAGCGCGCTGGACGGTGGCGGCCAAGGAGAAACGGAAGCGGTTCAGAGCGGCAGCGCGATTCACCCGATTGCGGTTGGTGATGAAGTGGAAGCGGTGGAGCTATCGCGCGCGCTTCAGGCCGAGGGATTCCTGGTGCCGGCGATCCGCTACCCGACCGTCGCGAAAGGCGCCGCGCGCCTTCGTATCACAGTCACGGCGGCGCATAGCGAGGGGCAGATCCGCGGGCTGGCCGAGTCGTTGAAACGCCTGCGGCCGGAACTTACCCTCGCCGCTTAGAGACCGCCGGCAGCATTACCGCGCAGCAATGGCGTCGGGAGCAGACCAGGATTGCGGTTCGGATCCGCCGGGCCTTCCCCGGGCATATCTTCAGGACCTTCCGCTGGCGGAGCCGGGTCGGTGATTGAGTTTGGCCCGGCCGTCGTGTTGGAGGCGAGCCGCCGCTGTTCGAGCGATTGGCGGCTCGAGCTGGCCGTCGACTGCGTCGATTGGCAAGCGGTGAAGACCGAAAGGGCTAGTAAGCAGGTGGCGATTTTGGTGATCATGTTTTTGGCTCTGTTTGCTGGGGCGGAGACTGTTCTCTGCCGACATTCTTATAATTACTATACTTTATTCCAAACTGGCAAGCACGATCTTTGCTATCTGCATTCTGCGACTCAGAACTGCGAAATTGAGAGTCTCGCCCGCTACGCCGGCGGTTCCATTACCTCAGCTCATCGGGCATCTTATAAACTTCGACGGTAGCGACACCCGTTGTTCCGTCTCTCCCTTTAACGATAGCCGTGTAGGGGCCGCGTGGCAGGATGGCGAGCAACGCGGAGTCACGATCATTGCTTGGAGGGATCCCGGTGCTCTCAATTGCTTCCTTCTCGCTGTCTTTCCAGTCGTTGTTCGCCGCCAGCGCCGCGCCGTTGGCGTCGTGAAGCGAAAGCACAGGATCAGCCAGCGCGCTATTCACACCCGCCTCCGCAAGAGAAGGGCCGAGTGCACGGAGCAACACTCGGCCCGTTCCGCTCCCGCCGCCCATGAAAAACCCTGCGATCAATACCTCGTCGCCCACGCCGACAAACCCGCGCGCGCTGATGTTGACCAGCTCCACCGGGGCGCCATCTTCGCGCTGATAGATTTCGACCACCGCTACACCACTGCCGCCGTCAGCCGCGCGCAGCACAGCCGTCGCACTGTTCTTCAAATACGATACGATCGCTGACTCCGCGTCGTCAGAGGGCGGTAGGCCTTGCTCGAGAATCGCCTGTCCATTGAGGGAATTTTCCCTCCAATTATCGTTCGCGGCGACGAGTTTTCCGTCGGGATTCCTGAGTTCGAGCGTGGGATCGCGCAGCGCGTCGGTAATGCCAGCTGCTCCAAGCGATGGCCCGAGCGCACGAAGACTCAAGCGCGCGAAACCTCCGTCGCTGAACCGGGTGGCCTCACCCCTGACGATGAAACCACCGATCAAGACATCATCCGCTGTGCGCAGTTTTGCGCGGGCGGAGAGATTCACGAGCTGCGAGACCGCATTCGGTCCGCCTCGACGGATGGTGTTGTTCCCGCTATCGGCCACGTAGATGAAACCGTCGGCACCAACGACAACGCCACGCGGACCGAAAAAGCGAGCGCTGCTCCCGATGCCATCATTCCAACCGCCGGTGTAGGGAGGTGTCCCGCCGCCGATCGTCACTACTACTCCATCCGATCTGATTTTCCGGATTCGGTCGCTATCGACCACGAGAAGATTCCCAGCCCGATCTAGCGCCAGCGCTTTTGGTCCGACGAAGTCAGCATACCCCGCAACGCCGGGGGGTATCCCCGCGACGGTAGTCACGACCGCGTCCGGCGTGATCTTCCGGACCGTGTTCGAATAGGTGTCCGCGACAAAGAGGTTTCCTTGAGCGTCCATTGCCATCCCGCGTGGCG
>JALYXP010000458.1 GCA_030947045.1 Verrucomicrobiota bacterium
TCGATAAAGATTTGAACCCGCGCGGAACCCGAATTTTCGGACCCGTGGCGAGGGAGCTGCGGGAGCGGAATTTCATGAAGATCGTCTCGCTCGCTCCGGAAGTTTTATGAACCGAATCAGCTGCACGTCCGAAAAGGCGACAACGTCGAGGTTATCTCGGGGAAGTTCAGCGGTTCTTCCGGGAAGGTGCTCGAAGTGATCGCGCGCAAGCAGCGGGTGCTGATCGAAGGCGTGCGGATGATCAAAAAGCATTTGAAAAAGTCGCAGGACAATCCCCAGGGAAAGATCGCGGAACGCGAAGGCCCGATTCACCTCTCGAACGTGAAGGTAATCGAGCGGACGGAGCGCGACGCAAAGGGCAAAGAGAAGAAAAAGGCCGCGAAACCCGCAGCCGAGAAGCCGAAGAAGGCGCCGAAGCGGAAAGCCGCCAAGGAAGAAGCGTAAGCGATGAAGAACGAATTTTATCAGGACTACAGGGAGCGCGTCATACCTGCTCTCCAGGAACAGCACGGTTACAAAAACGTGCATCAGATTCCAAAGGTGGAGAAGGTGGTGATCAACACCTGCGTCGGTTCACAATCTGATGTGAAGCAGGCCTTGGAAGATGCAAAGGCTGAACTCGCGCTGATCTCCGGTCAGAAGCCGGCTGAGACCCGAGCGAAAAAGAGCATCGCGAACTTCAAGCTCCGCCAAGAGCAGGCGATTGGCGCGAAGGTGACGCTGCGTGGCGCGCATATGTATGAATTTCTCGAGCGCCTGATTAAGACGGCGTTGCCGCGCATTCGCGATTTTCGTGGTGTCTCGCCGAAAGCTTTTGACGGCAACGGCAACTACACGCTTGGCGTTCCGGACCAGTCGATTTTTCCCGAGGTCGAGCTCGACAAAATCAAGCGCAACATCGGTTTTGATGTTACCATCTGCACCTCCGCGCGCACAAACGACGAAGCCAAATCGCTCCTAAACGAGATGGGAATGCCGTTTAGCGATCGCGCGAAGAAACCCGCCGCAGCACCTGCGGCCTAATTTTTCATGAGCACTGTTACTGACCCGATCGCCGATCTTCTCGCCCGCGTGCGCAATGCCGCCGCGGTGCAGAAGCAGGAGATGTTTGTTCCGTATTCGAAGATCAAGAGCGAAGTCGTTCGGATCCTGAAGGACGAGGGCTACATCACTGACTTTTCGGTTGATACCGAAGGCGCGCATCCGCGCATCAAGATCACGAATAAGATCGCGAACCGCACCAGCGCGATCACCGGCCTGAAGCGTGTCAGCCGCCCTGGGCTGCGCCGCTATGTTGGCGCGCAGGAAATTCCGCGCGTGCTTGGCGGGATGGGTGTGGCGATTCTTTCCACGTCTCGCGGAGTTCTCTCAGGTCGTGAAGCGAAAAAGCAAAACGTCGGAGGCGAGCTGCTGGCTTACGTCTGGTAAGAAGCGCTTTTTAAGTTATGTCACGAATTGGAAACAAAGCCGTCGAGATCCCCGACAAGGTGAAGGTGAACATCGGGAACGATGGCGCCGTTGCGGTCGAAGGGCCGAAGGGAAAGCTGAGCTGGACGTTGCCACGCGAGATCAAGGCGAGCGTCGCGGATAACAACATATCGATTGTGCGCAGTGCGGAGACGCGCAGCGCGAAAGCCTTGCATGGTCTGTCGCGCAGCCTCGTGCACAACATGGTGCAAGGCGTCAGCGCCGGGTTCACCAAGGACCTCATCATCGAGGGCGTCGGTTTCAAAGCCGCAGTGCAGGGAAATATCTTAAATCTAAGCCTTGGCTTTTCGCACCCGATTCTTTTCCCAATCCCGAAAGACATCAAAGTCACGGTGGCCGAGAACACCAAAATTAGCATCGCTGGGATCGACAAGAAAGTTGTCGGCCAGGTGGCGGCTGATATCCGCCGCTATTACCCGCCGGAGCCTTACAAGGGCAAGGGCGTGCGTTACGCCGGTGAAGTGATCCGGCGCAAGGAAGGCAAGACAGTCCAGTAGTATGAAGAACGATCGCAAACAGATCAGACACCGCATTCACACGCGGATTCGGAAACGCGTTAGCGGAACTGCGGAACGTCCGCGTCTCGCCGTGCATTTTTCGGGTCGGCACGTTTACGCGCAGGTGATCGACGACACCGTTGGCCGCACGCTCGCGGCTGCTGGCACAACGGAAGAAGCACTCGCGGACGGTGGCAAAGCCGCAGCGAATGCTGCTTCCGCGCAGAAAGTCGGCAAAGCGGTCGCAGAGCGGCTCTTGGCGAAGAACGTCGACAAGGTCATCTTTGACCGGGGCGGATTCCAATATCACGGCAAGGTGAAAGCCTTAGCCGATGCGGCCCGAGAAGGCGGCCTCAAATTTTAATTATCCATGGCACAACAGCACGGCGGCGGAAGACGTCAGGAACGTCAAACAGATAGAAGCTCAGCAGCACGCGGTGACACGACCGAGAAGGTGGTGTTCATCAATCGTTGCGCGAAGGTCGTGAAGGGCGGCCGTCGTTTTAGCTTCAGTGCGTTGATTGTCGCAGGCGATCACGATGGCAAAGTTGGCGTTGGCTTCGGGAAGGCGAATGAAGTCGCGGAAGCGATTCGCAAAGCTTCGGACGCAGCGCGCAAAGGCATGGAGAAGATGTCAGTGCACGAGAACACCATTCCGCATGAGTCGATCGGCGAATTTGGTGGTGGACGCGTTTTGCTTCGTCCTGCATCGCCGGGAACCGGCGTCATCGCGGGCGGCGGCGTGCGTGCGGTAGTCGAAGCGGTTGGCATCAAGGATGTTCTCGCGAAATCGCTCGGCTCGAGCAATCACTCGAACGTTGTGAAAGCGACGATCGAAGCGTTGCGTGGATTGCGTCGGAAGGATGAAATCTTTAAAACTCGCGGCATTCGCTACACGGCGCCTGCAGCTACTGAGGGAAGGGCTGATCAGTCATGATGCGGTTGCATAATCTCAAGCCACGACCGGGTGCGAAGCATCGCACGAAGCGCCTCGGTATCGGTGAAAGTTCAGGCCACGGTAAGACGAGTGGAAAAGGTCATAAAGGCCAAAAGGCTCGTTCTGGTGGCAGCATTCGGCTCGGATTCGAAGGCGGCCAGATGCCACTCATTCGGCGGTTGCCAAAGCGGGGCTTCAATAACGCGCGTTTTCACAAAACGTACGCTACGGTGAATCTGGAGGATTTGAGTGCCTTCGATGCTGGCACGGTGATCACGGAGCAGCTCTTGCGCGACGCGAAGTTGATTCGCGGTAACGGGGCGGGTCTGAAGATTCTCGGCGACGGTGAGCTGCCGCATGCACTCACGATTGAAGCTCACAAGGTGAGCGCGTCAGCACGCGCGAAAATCGAGAGCGCCGGCGGCACGATCAAGCTGCATGAGCCGCGCGTCCAAGGGCCTCGCTTCACGCCTGCTGCTCCACCCGAAGCTGCTGCGAAACCGGTGGCGAAAAAGAAAACAGCCGCGAAAAAGAGTTCTGCAAAGAGCTAAGGCGCGCGTAGTTCTCGAGCAATTTTAGTCGATGGTCTCGGCGTTTCTCAACACCGTAAAAATTCCGGAGCTGCGGCGTCGGATTCTGTTTACGCTCGCAGTTATCGTGATCGTCCGCCTTGGCGCGGCGATTAGCACGCCCGGCGTTAACTCCGCGGTTTTGCAAGAGTGGTTTCGGGACTCGCTAACGCAAAAATCGGGCGGTGGCGTTGCCGCGCTCTTCAATCTCTTCAGCGGCGGCGCACTCGAGAATTGTGCAATCTTTTCCCTCGGCATCATGCCGTATATCAGCGCCTCGATCATGCTGCAGTTGTTGACTGCGGTGATCCCGAAGCTCGGGCGACTCGCGCGTGAGGATGGTGGCCGGCAGAAGATCATGCAGATGACCCGCTACGCGACGGTAGCTCTTTGCATGGTGCAGGGTTATCTCCTCGCTGTCTCCTTCCAGCATCCGGAGTCGTATCAAACGATGCTGCCCGGCATTACTGAAACAATTGGCAAGCTGGGCATTCCGTTGGTGGCAGATCTCGGGATGGTGTTCCGCATTGTGACGGTCCTGACGCTGACGGCCGGCACGCTCTT
>JALYXP010000238.1 GCA_030947045.1 Verrucomicrobiota bacterium
GCGTCCGAGCCATCACCACGAGCACGCCCGCTTTGATCAAGTTCGTGCACCAAAGCTTCTCGCCGTTCAGCACCCACGCCGTGCCATCTTCCGAAAGCTCCGCCTTCAGGCTCATGTTCGCCGGATCTGAGCCCGCGTTCATTTCCGTGAGCGCGAACGCCGAGATCTCGTGGCGCGAAACACGCGGCAGATATTTCGCGCGCTGCTCTTCCGTGCCAAACAACAGCAGCGGCTGCGGCACGCCGATCGACTGGTGCGCTGAGACGAGTGCGGTCAAGTTTGCATCCCAGCTGCCGAGCAGCATCGCGGCCCGGCCATAATTCACCTGCGACAATCCGAGACCGCCGTACTGCTTCGGCACCTTGATCGCGAACGCGCCGAGCGCGAACAGCTCATCGATGTTCTTCTGCGGGATTTCGCCGGTGCGATCGATCTCATCGCCATCGACGTTGTCGTGCAAATATTGCTTTAGCTGCCCCAGGAATTCTTCGCCTGCGGCCTTGTCGTCCGCGCTCTGTTCCGGCCACGGAAAGATGCGGTCGAAGCCGAACTTCCCAATGAACAAGTTGCTCGCGAAACTGCCGCGTTCGTCCAGCGGATCGCGCGCGCCTTCCGCGAGTTCAAGCGCAGCGGCTTTGCCGGCCGACATCTTCGAGGTGTCTATGACCGACGCAGCCGTTTGCTCCGGCTTCACGGTTGCGCCGGTTTCGGCTTTGATCTGTTCAGGCGGTGCGTCGAGTGATGATTTCATAGTGTGTGGATTGGTGCGGCCCGACAACGAAGTCATCCCGAGCGAAGTCGAGGGACCCCGTAGCTATACGAATCGTACTGCCACGGGGTCCCTCGACTCCGCTCCGCTGCGCTCGGAATGACGAATATCCGCGATGCACTAGCTTTCGTAAAATTTAGTTCCGTTCTGCGCGTGTTGGCGCAGTAAATTTGTCGGCTGGAATTTCTCGCCGTAGCTTTTTGCGAGGGCGTCCATCTCCTTCACGAGTTTATCGATGCCGTAGTAATCAGCGTAGCGCAGCGGACCGCCGCGGAACGGCGCGAAGCCAGTTCCCATCATCATACCGAAGTCAGCATCCTCCGCCGTCGCAACGACCTTCTCTTCGAGACAACGCGCCGCTTCGTTGATCATCAACGCCACAAGCCGGTTCGTGATCTCCTCAGCATTCTGGGGCGACACTTTTGAACTCTGCGCGGTGCGCCATTGCATCACTGCGTCGTTCGGCGTCTGCGCTTTGCCTTCGTATTTGTAGAATCCACTGCCGGTCTTGCGTCCGAGCATCTTACCGTCCCGCAGCCACAGCAAAACAGCTGCCGCCTTGTTTCTTCGGCCGTACGCCTTCGCGAGCGTGTCGGCGATATCAACCGTGATATCGATGCCGATTTCATCGATCAAACGCAAGGGCCCCATCGGCATTCCCCACCCGACCAGCGCGTCGTCCATCTGCTGCGCGTCGACGCCGAGCTCGAACAACTCCGCGGCGTCGAGCAAGTACGGGAACAATACGCGGTTCACCAAAAATCCAGGGCTGTCCTGCACCAGCACCGGCAGCTTTGCCAGCTGCCGTGTGAAGGCGAGCGCGCGCTCGACTGTCTCCGGTGAGGTCTGTTTGCTGACGACGACCTCGACGAGCTTCATGCGGCTGACGGGGTTGAAAAAATGCAGCCCGATCACGCGCTCCGGGCCGGTCGTAGCGGCAGCGAGTTCGCTGATTGGCAGCGCCGACGTATTCGTCGCGAGAATTGCCGTTGACGATGTGTTCTCCGCCAGATTCGCGAAAATCTGCTTCTTGATCTCGAGCTTCTCGGACGCCGCTTCGACGACTACCTGCACGTCACGCAGACCATCATGCCCGGTCGAACCGACGACGCGCGCGCGACCTTGTTTCGCCTTCTCTTCGCCCATCAACCCGCGCTTCACCGCGTCGCCGTAAGTCTTCTCGATATTCGCGAGGCCGCGGTCGAGTTGCTCCGTATTCACATCACGCAAAATAACCGACACGCCGCGCGAGCTGAGCCACTGCGCAATCCCGCTGCCCATCACGCCCGCGCCGATTACAGCGCTGTGCGTCACCTTTTCCGCCGGCGCTTTCGAAGCGCCTTTCTTGAACTTGTCGCCGAGGAAGAAGTTGCGGATCAGGTTCTGCGTCGCTTCCGTTTCGCCGAGCTCCACGATCGCATCGAGCTCGAGCTTCAGCGATTCATCGACCGAGAGATTGTAGCCGCCGCTCATGACATCAAGCGCGCGCCGCAGCGCGGGATTATGGCCTTTCGGCACTTGCACCTCAACGCCGACGTGAGGCGGCGCGGAGATCTGACGCTTGCCGTTTGCGAGTTGCGCGCGTGCCGCCGCCATTAACTGATCTGGCGCGACAATTTCGTCGACGAGGCCGATCTTAAGTGCTTCGTCGGCAGCGTAGAGTTTCCCTTTCAGGATCACGTCCGCCGCGGGAGCCAGGCCGAGCAGGCGCGGCAAACGGGTCGCGCCGCCCCACGCGGGAATGAGTCCCAACGACGTTTCAGGCAAACCAATGCGCGTAGCCGGATCGTTCGTTGCGACCCGATAATCGCACGCCAGCGTGATCTCGTAACCACCGCCCGCACATGCGCCGTGGATCGCAGCGACCGTCGGCACTTTCAGAGCGACGAGCCGGTTAAACTGGCGCTGCCCTTCCGCGATAAACGCGCGCAGCTCGCCGGTCTGCGCCTGCCGTAAGAGCGTCTGCAGGTCCGCGCCGGCGATGAAGATCGACTTCTTCGCCGACGTGACGATCACACCCTTCACCGACGCGTCATTCTCAATCGCATCCAGATGCTCCCGCAGGCTGTCGATCGTCGCGGCATCGAAGATATTCGCGCCAGAGTTCGGCCGATCGAAGCTCAGCACACAGATCCCGTCTTCACCGAGCTCGCGGCGGATCATCGTGGCAGTCTCAGTTGCTGTCATCGCGCTCACATTCGCGAATTTATCGCGGATTCCAAGTGCGAGACGCTTTCCGTCATCCCGAGCGAAGCGAAGCGCAGTCGAGGGACCCCGCGGCGGAACTCGAAGCTAACGCGACGGGGTCCCTCGACTTTGCTCGGGATGACGCCGGGGCCCCGCGTTGCACGTGATCGGGCGCAATGATAGAACAGCGAAGCCGCCACTCGGGCGGCTCTCCGCAGCTCGCATATGGTCGGCCGAATCCTACAGCCCGAAGTCAAAGCATTGATCGATTCGCGCAATTTCGGCGCGCTCCGCGAGCTGTTCTCGGATTGGCCGCCCGTCGATGTCGCAGAGGTGATCCGCGATTTCCCGGAGGACCAGCAGGTTATCGTCTTCCGAATTCTGCCGCACGATCTCGCCGCGGACGTCTTCGAATATCTGGAAGTCGAGGAGCAGCAAAATCTTCTCCGCGGCATGGCCCACGAGCAGGTCGTCGGGATTCTGAATGAGATGTCAGCGGACGATCGCACGGCGCTTCTCGAAGAGTTGCCGAGCGCGGCGGCTCGGCAGCTGATCCGGCTCCTGACGCCGGAAGAACGCCGCATCGCGCAGGTGTTGCTCGGTTATCCGGAAGACAGTGTCGGGCGTTTGATGACGCCGGACTTCATCGCGGTTCACGCAGATTGGACAATCCGCGAAGTGCTCGATTACATCCGCGAGAATGGCGAAGATTCTGAGACGCTGAATGTCATCTACGTCGTCGATGATCGCGGGAAATTGATCGACGATTTGCGCATCCGCGAGATTCTCGTGCAACCGCTCGACGCGAAAGTGAGCGACGTCGCTGACGAAA
>JALYXP010000262.1 GCA_030947045.1 Verrucomicrobiota bacterium
CTTCAATGCCATCCTTCGTGATCAGTAGTTCACCAGAGATCGACTCCGCGCCTGCGGATACGGTCAGGTTTTTTAACGGCAAACCTTCGGCTCGGGCCAGCAGCGCTTCAGGCCAGGCGACGTTCCAACCGCAGTTCGCCGGTCGCCAGGGCGTGATCGTGACGTGGTGCGATGCGAGAAGAGCGGGCCACATGCCATCGGATCCGGTGTCGGGCCAGGAAGCTCCGCCGAGCGCGAGAACAACGGCACGTGCAGTATTCGCAAAACGTTCCTGCTCGCGCTGGAATGTTGCCTGCCATCCGTTGTTTTCCCGCTGCAGTTTCACGAGCCGCGCGTTGTTCTCGAATTGCACACCAGCGTCGCGAAGTCGTCGCACCCACCCGCGCAAAAGGCCCGCTGCTTTTTGACCTTCCGGGAACACACGTCCGCTCGTGCCGACGTACGTCTCCGTGCCTAGCTCTGCTGCCCACGACCGCAAAGCATCGGGCCCGAACTCGCCGAGCAAATCGCGCCATCGCTTCTCCTCGGCGCCATATCGTGCCGGAAAGTTCTCGACCGGCTCTCCGTGGGTCAGGTTTAAACCACCGCGGCCTGCGACCAGAAATTTGCGGCCAAATGATGACTGCGCGTCGCAAAGCAGCACCCGCGTACCGGCCGCGCTCACTACTTCAGCTGCGCGCAAACCTGCCGGTCCGCCGCCGATCACGAGCACCTCAGAGTTCATCATTGATGGTAACTAACCTGCGCCACCGCGCGAACTAGCGGCACGCAGTGGAGTGCGCGAAATTCCGACAATGTCGGAACGCGCCATCATCCATCTGGACATGGATTGCTTCTACGCGGCGATCGAAGTGCGCGATCGTCCCGAACTCGCGGGACTTCCCGTGGGCGTCGGAGGCACGCGTGATCGGCGCGGCGTCCTCACAACCTGCAACTACGAGGCGCGCAAGTTCGGCGTCCACTCGGCGATGCCAACGTTTATGGCGCTGCAGCGTTGCCCAGCTCTCATTATGGTTCCAACGCGTTTCGATGTTTACCGACGCGAGTCGGCGACAATTCGGGCGATTCTCCATCGCTTCACAAAGCTCGTCGAGCCGCTCTCGCTCGATGAGGCTTATCTCGATGTCACCGCGCACCCCGGAGCGCCGGGCGCGCTGGCCGAGGTCATCCGCGGACTCATTTTCCAGAAGACGCGGCTGACCGCTTCGGCGGGAATTGCGCCTAACAAGTTGGTCGCAAAAATCGCAAGTGATCTCAACAAACCGAATGGTCAATGCGAGGTAACCGCTGAGCAGATTCCGGAGTTCATCGATCCCCTCCCCGTTCGAAAGCTCTGGGGCATCGGCGCAGTGACCGCGCAGAAGCTCGAGCGCCTCGGAGTCACTACATGCGCCGATCTTCAACGCTTCAGCCGCGGTGAACTATGCGAGCACTTCGGCAAGTTCGGTCTGGAACTCTACGATCAATGTCGCGGCGTTGATCATCGACTTGTCGAACCGGATCGCGAACGCAAGTCGCTCAGCAACGAAGAGACTTTCTCAACGGATCTCCGCAGCCTGAGCGATTGCGAAGAGAAGCTGCCGGAGTTGTTCGACGAACTCGAGTCCGAGCTGAAGCAGAAAGCAGCCGACCGCGTGATCACGAAGATTTTCGTGAAACTAAAGTTTAGTGACTTTACGCGAACGACGGTCGAACGCGCAGGGCGACCTCTCGCACTCGAAGAGTTTCAAACGCTACTGGAGGAAGGCTGGGCGCGGACGGGTAAGAGCGTTCGACTGCTTGGAGTCGGCGTGCGGTTTGCATCGCGTGATGAGGCCGGCGCCGCGCAGCTCGCCTTATTCTGAAGCGTGTCATCCCGAGGCTGGCGAAGCACGCCGAGGGACCTCCCAACCGGAGCGTGCGGCACTCGAGCTGGGGTGGAGGTTGTGCGTACGATTGAGGGATCCCTCGACTTCGTTCGGGATGACAGGTCTCGCGGTTCGAGCTTGCTTGCAGCTCGCAGCTTGCAGCTTGCGGCGCGCTGACAGCGCGGGAATCGTAGTCGCTCTATGTCTGAGCCGCATCTTTTCTCGCCGCTGCAACTCCGCGACGTGCATCTTCGCAATCGCATTGGCGTCTCCCCGATGTGTCAGTATTCGAGCGAAGACGGCTTCGCGAACGATTGGCATTTCATCCATCTCGGTAGCCGCGCGGTTGGCGGTGCGGCGTTGATTATGACTGAGGCAACCGCCGTGCTACCGGAGGGTCGAATCAGCCCGCAAGATCTCGGTCTCTGGAAAGACGATCAGATCGAGATGCTCGCGAAAATCTTTCGATTTCTTGAGCAGCACGGTTCGATCCCCGCGCTGCAATTGGCGCATGCCGGCCGCAAGGCCAGCACTGCTCCGCCGTGGGATGGTGGCGGCGCGGTCACTGAATCGGCGGGCGGATGGCGACCGATTTATGCGCCAACGGCTGAAGCGTTCGATACCGATGACATCGTCCCGAAAGCGCTCGATCTCGCGGGCATTCAGCGGGTCGTGCAGGCATTCGTTGCAACGGCAAAGCGCGCGGAAGCAGCCGGCGCGAAGCTGATCGAAATCCACGCCGCCCACGGTTATCTGCTGCACGAATTTCTCTCGCCGCTGACGAACAAGCGGACCGACGAATACGGCGGCTCGTTTGAGAACCGCACCCGCGCCCTGCGCGAAGTCACGACCGCGGTGCGGAACGCGTGGCCGGAGCGTTACCCGCTCATTGTGCGTATTTCGGCGAGTGATTGGGTGGAAGGCGGCTGGGACATTGAGCAATCGATCGCACTCGCGCGTGAGCTGAAGCCGCTCGGGGTCGACATGATTGACTGCTCTTCCGGAGGGACCGTTCCGCGTGCGAAGATTCCGATTGGCCCGGGATATCAAGTGCCGTTTGCGGAGCGGATCCGGCGTGAAGCGGGCATCGCAACGGCGGCTGTCGGAATGATCACCGACGCGGAGCAGGCGGACACGATCATCACCAGCGGCCAGGCTGACATGGTGTTCATGGCGCGGGAATTTCTGCGGCAGCCATATTGGCCACTTCATGCAGCGGCGGAACTCGGTCTTGAGATTCCCTCGCCGGTGCAGTATG
Source organism: Verrucomicrobiota bacterium (assembly GCA_030947045.1). Lineage (GTDB taxonomy): Bacteria > Verrucomicrobiota > Verrucomicrobiia > Chthoniobacterales > UBA10450 > JACCTI01. The sequence goes on from JALYXP010000262.1 coordinate 3,106, forward strand.
GCCGCGCCTTTACTCGTGCCTAAGCTCGCGCCTGCTCACATTGCAGAGAGTGTCGGCGTCTGGCCGGTTATTCTCTTCTACAAATACGTGGTAGTCGCCGACCCGGAGCAGCTAGCCGCGGAACAGCGCGCGGTATGTAGCCGCCTACAGTTGAAAGGCCGTGTCTTGATCGCTGAGGAAGGAATCAATGGAACTTTGGCGGGCTCGGTCGACGCGGTTAACGAATACGTTTCGGCGTTACACAGTGACCCACGTTTTACTGATGTTGAAATCAAGGTAAGTGCGGGTGACGAGACAACCTTTCCGAAGCTCGTCGTCAAAGTTCGTCCAGAGATCGTGACACTCGGGGCCGGGCCTTTAACACCACGGCAGGACAACCAGCTAGCTCCCGCTGAGTGGAAGCGCGTGATCGAGCAGGACCGGGACGTCGTGTTACTCGACGTTCGCAATCGTTATGAGTCCGATGCCGGCCGTTTCGAAGGCGCAGTCGTGTGCGACATCGAGCACTTCCGTGAACTGCCAGCATTCGTCGACGAACTTGAGGCGTTGAAGCAGCGCAAAGTGCTGATGTATTGCACCGGCGGAATCCGCTGCGAGAAGGCTTCAGCACTGCTGCGTGAGCGCGGGTTCACAGACGTTTACCAGCTGCATGGCGGCATTGTCTCTTACCAGGAACAGTTCGGAAATGAACACTGGCAGGGTGAGTGTTTCGTGTTCGATCAGCGTATGACTGTCCGCGTGCAGGAGGACCTGGTGCAGATCGGCCGATGCGCGCACACTTCGCGGCCGACGAGCCGGTTTGTTAACTGTCTGCATGATCCGTGTCACAAGCTGTTTCTGCTCGCCGCAGAGACCGAGACTGAGAACGCCGAGACAATACTCTGTCCAGATTGCCTGGCAGTGGGTCTGACTCGCGAGACCGCGGAATACGTGAGGAAGTAGCGCTAATTAACGCGGAGCGCCATCGCCGCGGATCCCTACGTAGATCATGTGAGCGAAACGCTTCGCATGCTCGTTTGCTTTTGCAGGAATGCTTTCCGTGTCGAATCCTGCCCGCTGCAAGGAGTGCGCGAACAGTGGCTCCGCTTCGGCGGACCAGAACGCGACCCGCCCGCCGGGTCGCAGGGCAGAGCGGATCACGGCAAGCCCGCGGCGGTTATAGATGCGGGAGTTTTTGGGCTGCACGAAAGAAGTAGGGCCATTGTCGACATCGAGAAGGATCGCATCATAGCCCTCGCCGCCAGACGCAGCTCGGAGCAAGGCGAAGACATCGGCCACCTTTACCTCGACGCGCGGATCGTCGAGCAAGCCGCCGTTGACCTCTTTCAGAAACTCACGATTCCAGGTGACAACCTGGGGAACAAGCTCCGCTACATGCACGACCGCGTTTCGACCGACTGAATCGAGCACGCGTTCCAAAGTGAAACCGAGGCCGAGCCCTCCGATCAAGACCCGCGGGCTCGGGTAGTGCGCAAGGTGCGAGCATCCTCTCTCCGCCAGCAGCAGTTCTGAGCTAGTGGATGTGCTGCTCATCAGCTGACGGCCGTTCAGCTTTATGAAGTAGTCGCCATCATGCTCATGCAGGGTCAGACGTGAGCCGTCCGGCGTGACCGTTTCAGCTAGATTGCGGAATGGAATCACCGGTGGATAAGGCCGTTAGACCGACAAAAAGGGCTCCGCTTGGTGAGCCGACGGCCGCTACGGCGAGTAGCGGAAAATTGTTGCGTGAACCTCGAGTGCGAGTGTTCACAGAGCCGAGCAACGCTTGCGGCAAGCTGTCACTACACGACAGCCTGCCGCAGCGTGGGCGGTTCAGGCTAGCCTTTGGACTTACGACGGGCGGCCCAGCGGGCGCGCATCATCTCGGAAAGGCGCTTGCGGCCTTCGGCTGTAATGCCGCCGCCGCTCTTTTTCTTCGAGCTGGAAGACTTACCACCCGAACGAGCTTTCGCTCCATTCGACTTGGTCGAATTCGAGGAGGTGGAGGTCGAGGAGGCTGACGTGCCCGCGTTGCGGCGTGCCCAGCGTGCCTTTGCGGCTGCGGCCAGCTTCGCGCGCGTTGCAGCAGACATTGGCCGTCTACGACCGTCTGTTTTGGCGCCGCCGGTCGACGATGTGGAGGAGTCGGAAGAACTACCCGTCCCCGACGCCTTACTGGCAGCGCTACTGCTGCCAGTGCCGCCACTGCCGCTGAAGAGCGAGCTGAGTCGATCCTCGAGAGACTGAATCTGTTCGCGGATAGAAACCGCTTCTTTCAACTTCTGTAATGATAAGTCCATGGCGCCTTAGTAGCCTATGCATGGATAAGTGCAACTAATCTCGCGTGTCGTGGAGTAGTTAAAAACAGTTCGCGCGGAACAAACTTCAGCTATAGTCGGGCCTGCGGGCAGTTAGCTCAGCGGTAGAGCGGCTCGTTTACACCGAGTTGGTCGGGGGTTCGATCCCCTCACTGCCCACTGTCTCCTCTCCTCCCCTGCGCACGTATGACTTGAGCTTATCGGTTCTCTCGCACGCACTAAGTTAAGCAGCCCGCAAGCCATCTTGCCCCCAGCTACGCTTTCGCGCCCGTGATGCAGGTAATTCGATGACCGAATCCTTTCGAAGATGAAAGCGTAGCTGAAACAGGCTAGCTTCCTACGATGGATACGGAGGATCCGCAGACAATCGACGATCTCGAAGTCCGCAGCTATTTTGTTCGCGAGCGTAATGCCCTCCTGGCACGGGCTGAGTTTGGCGCGCTCTACGTCGACTACTATCTCCACCAGGGACAGTATGGGTATCAACACGCCCCGGAGCACGATGGGATGCTTAAAGAAGCACTTGCGGCGTTGACGTTACATTGCGCTTCTCGGCCTTGGAATGAGGCATGGGCATGGACGATCCATTTCCAACGCCCGCTCCTGAATCTGTTTGTGACTGGCGATAATCGTCGTGGGATCATCGTCGGGCAGATATTCACCGAGAATGTAAAGGACGACGGGCGAAATCTCTTCTGCGCTGACCTGGTGCGGGAACGCAGCAACTCAAGGCGCAGCTCTGTCGAGTTTACCGGGACCGATGTTTTCCGCATCGTCGAGCAGTATTACGCGCAGAGTGAACAGCGACCCGCGCGTTATTTTCAAATTGGCCCGGAAGAGTTCGTCATGGTCTCGGCACAGCCGGGGTGCGACCTGGACTGGCTGCAAAGCCTGGACGACGAGAAGGTGCGGTCATTAGACGAAACAGAGACACTCAGCCTGTTGGAACAACGCTCTTATCGCTGGGGGTGTGGGTGTTCGCAGGAGAAGATGTTGTCTATTCTAGCGCCTATTATGCGCACTGATCCGGAGGCGTTGTTCGGCGAAGATCACCTGATCCGCATCAGCTGCCCGCGATGTGGCGCGTTACATAAGATCACACGCGAGGCGCTTGAGGCTTACGTCGGCGAAACGAAGAACTCGTGAGTGCCAGCGGTTGTCGACCCAAGGGCTGTGCGTAACGTGACCCGCGCAACCTGAAGGCCGCGACCATGCAGTTTTACCTATACCTCAACGGCGTCCGAAGAGGTCCCTTCACCGAAGAGCAGGTGCAAGCGCTTCTAACTGATGGCGTCCTTCTGGGAGATGATCTCGCTGCTGGTGAGCCTGCCGGGGAATGGCGCACTTTGTCGAGCTTTCGGCGATTTAGTGCGGGACCGGATGCGGCCCATGCTATACCTCGAGAAGTTTCAGCGCCCATGCTGCCGCCAGTAATCGCCGTGTCTGAAGGGCCGCCAGTCGTCTCTGTCGAGCCTAAGCGAGTCTCCGCTATCGCGACGGCCAGCTCAGGGCTGCCTCGGATCAGCCAAGACTCACTCGGCCCGTATGCACGCACGACGCTGGGTTCAAACGAGACGCCGTTTTATCGGAC
>JALYXP010000263.1 GCA_030947045.1 Verrucomicrobiota bacterium
TCAGAATTCGCTCGACCGATTTCGTGCCCAAACCGGGAACGCGCAGCAGCAGCTGACGCGCGGCCTTGTTCAAGTCGACGGGAAAGACGTGCCGATTGCGCAGCGCCCACGCCAGTTTCGGATCGATCGTGAGATCGAGATTCGGTGACGCGGCAGTCGTTAGCTCCTGCGCCTTGTAGCCGTAGAACCGCACTAACCAATCCGCCTGATAAAGCCGATGCTCGCGCACCAGCGGCGGCGCGATCAGCGGCAGCTTTCGTGACGCATCAGGGATCGGACTGAACGCGGAATAATAAACGCGCCGGAGCTTCTGCGTTTCGTAGAGCGATGTCGCGCGATCCAGAATGACCGCGTCCGATGTGTCAGTCGCACCAATGATCATCTGGGTGCTCTGCCCCGCTGGCGCGAAGATCGGTGCCTTGCGATTCTCGCGGCGTTCGCTCTTCGATTGTGCGATTCGCGCGCTGATCCCGCTCATCGCCGCTTCTGTGCGGGCCAGGTTTTTTTCCGGCGCGAGCTCCTCCAGCGCGATCTGCGTCGGCAGTTCGATGTTGATACTAATTCGGTCCGCCCAGCGCCCCGCTTCTTCGATTAACGCGGGCGAGGCTTCCGGAATCGTCTTCAGGTGGATGTAACCGCGAAACTGATGCTCGGTGCGCAACGTGCGCGCGACGGCAATTACTTGCTCCATTGTGTAGTCAGCATTTCGAATGATTCCCGAGCTGAGGAAGAGACCCTCGATGTAATTACGCCGGTAAAAATCGAGCGTTAACTGCACCACTTCGTCGGCAGTGAAACGTGCGCGCGGCACGTCGCTCGAAACGCGGTTGATGCAATAGAGACAATCGTAGACGCAGAAGTTTGTGAGCAGGATTTTCAGCAGCGAAACGCACCGACCGTCCGGTGTGTAGCTGTGGCAAATGCCGGAGCCGGTGGTCGACCCGAGGCCGCTCGACGCGCGGGAGTTTCGCTTGGTCGTGCCGCTGCTCGCGCATGACGCATCATACTTTGCGGCGTCGGCGAGAATGGCGAGTTTGCTGGCGAGTTCCATGAAGCCCGGAAAGGTACGCCCGGAGTTGCAATTTAGATGCAGGCGCGGGGCCGCTGCAGCGTGATTTCAGGAATGTCGAATAATTTTCGTGACGCGGCGGGGTCCCTCGACTTCGCTCGGGATGACCCGTTGCTATGACTACCCTGACGACGGCACGGCTAACCCTGCGCAAGTTTTCGCCTCATGATCTCGATCGGCTGGCGGAGCTGATGAGTGATCCCGGCTTCATGAAGTTCTCCGGCGGCGACGTTTTCACACGCGAACAGGCGGCGGCTTCGCTGGAGCGGATACTCGCTGCGGAACGTGCGGGAAAGCCGTCACAGTTCGCGGTAATCTTTCGCGAAACCAGCACCCTCATTGGCTACTGCGGCTTCTTCGTCCAGAACGTCGACGACAAAGATGAAGTTGAAATCGGGTATCGGCTGGATCCCGCGCACTGGGGCCGCGGACTAGCTTCCGAAGCCGCGCAGGCCGTCCGCGACCATGCATTCCGCGACCTGAAACTACCGCACGTGATCTCGCTCATTCATCCGGATAACGCTGCCTCCATCCGTGTCGCCGAAAAGAATGGAATGACATTGCGCCGGGAGACCACTTGGCGCGGCTTTCCGACCCTGATTTACCAGGTCGGCGCCGCGCCACGTTAGGCGACTGCCACCGGGAGGCGTTGCCGGCCTCGGATCATCAGCGCGCCGCGCAGCAAGACTGCGCCGAGCACTAACATCGCGCCGACGATCGCCCACGGCCCGGGACGTTCGCCGATCGTCAGCATCACCCAGAGCGGATTCAGCACCGGCTCGAGCAACGGAATCAGCGTCGCCTCGAGTGCAGTGACCTGTTTGATCGCGATCGAGTAGAGCACATACGGCAGCCCGAGTTGGACCGCCCCGAGGAGCAGAAGCCGCCATCCGCCGCCCGGCCCGAGCGGTGACTGCAACATGAACGGCAAGCCGACAACCGCGACGAGCACGTTGCCTAGAATGATGCTTGTGACGGGTGAGCCGCCCTTCTCCTTCCGCAGAAACAGCGCGACGGATGCGAAAGCGAGGCCACTCCCGAGCGCCACGATATTGCCGCGGAATCCCGAGACCGTCAGGCGATCCACGAAGAACAAGGCGATCCCGCCGAGCGCCACTGCGATGACGAGCCAGTCGATGCGAAGGGCGCGCTCGCCGAGATACCAGCGGCCGATTAACGCCACGTAAATCGGCGCAGTGTATTGCAGAAAAATCGCGTTTGCCGCGGTCGTCATACGCGTGGCGAAGACGA
>JALYXP010000299.1 GCA_030947045.1 Verrucomicrobiota bacterium
GTCGTGTAGATGGTCCAGATGAACATCGGCAGTCGAAACCAGGTCAGCCCCGGCGCCCGCATTTTGTGAATCGTGACAATGAAATTCAGCCCCGTCGCGATGGAGCCGAATCCCGCGATGAAAATGCCGGTGGCCATCGCGATGACGTGTCCGTTCGCGTAGGTGCTGCTGTAGGGCGTGTAGAAGGTCCAGCCGGTATCGACCACGCCGCTGATGATCGAAAAAACCGCGAACGCGCCGCCGAACATGAAGAGATACCAGCTCGCCAGATTCAGTTTTGGAAAGGCGACATCGCGGGCGCCGATCATCATCGGGATGAGAAAATTCCCGAGGACGGTCGGGATCGATGGAATGAGGAAAAACCAAACCATGACCACGCCGTGAATGGTGAAGAGTTTGTTGTAAGTCTCGGAAGTGACGAGGTCGCCCTGCGGCGTAAGCAGCTCGAGTCGCATCAAAGTTGCGGCCGCGCCGCCGACGAAAAAGAAGAGCGTGATCGAGATCATGTAGAGGATCGCGATGCGCTTGTGATCCGTCGTGAGAAGCCATGATCGGATGGTGATGCGTTCGTTCAGATAGGTTTTCTGCACGCGCTCGATGGGCTGCGGCTGTGCTTGGAGCGTGGCGGTATTCATGGGTGTTCGTCGCCTAACGACTTCAGATACGCGATGATCGCGTTCAGCTCTTCCTCGCTGATCTGGCCTTGAAAGGTCGGCATGATCGCTTCGTAGCCGGCTGCGATTTGTTTGTTCGGCAACAAGATCGAGTCGCGCAGATACTGATCGTCGGCGGTGACGAGGGTGCTATCGGAGAGCGGGATTTTTTTGCCGTAAATGCCATCGAGCAGCGGCGCGCGGATGGCCGCGTTCGGCGCGTGACAGCCGCTGCATCCGCGCGTGTGAAAATTGCGTTCGCCGATGGCGACGAGCGAATCGGGCGCCGGCTGTTGCGCAAGCCAACGCGCGTGTTCCGCCGGCTCCATCACATAAACCCAGCCGACCATTCTCGAGTGATCGGTCCCGCAATATTGCGAACAGAAAAGATGATACTTTCCGGGCCGCGTCGGCGTGAACCACTCTGTGGTGTAGCGGCCGGGCACGACATCCTGTTTCGTCCGAAAATCCGGAATGAAGAGATCGTGGATCACATCCTCGGAAGCCATGATCAGCTTCACCGGCTGGCCGACCGGGATGTGCAATTCGTTGATCTCGCGCCGCCCATCCGGGTGCTGAATTTTCCACATCCATTGTTTCCCGACGACGTAGATTTCGGTCGCGTTCGCGGGCGGGCGCGACATGCCGAAGAAGACTTCCGCAGCCCAAAAAAAGATGCCGAGAAAAACGAAGAACGGAACGATCGTCCAGGTCAGTTCGAATTTGCGCTGACTCATTTGCATCGGCGTGCGATCGGCCTTCGAGCCGCGCCGGTAACGAATGCAGAAAAACGAAATCGCCGCGCAAACCAGGAACGCGACCGCGCCGCAAAGCAGTAGGAGCGCGATGTAAATATGATCGACCTGAGGTGCGAGGTTCGACGCCTCGTAAGGGAATATCGTGTGGAGCAGGCGATACATGTCAGAACTCCGCTCGTGCCTGGTAGGGACGGACCGCCGGGCCGTCCGCCGGTGCGCCCATCGCCAGGGCATTGTCACGTTCCCGGCGCGCCCGGCGGTCGCGCCCTACCATGAGCGCGATGTAAATTCCGAGCGCCAGCGCGGTGCCGATGCCGGCAAATTGGATCACCCGCGAGATGAGCAGTCCGTATTTTCCGGTCGCCGGATTGTAGTGAAAGCAGAGCAGAAAAACCTGATCGGCCAGCGAACCGACATGCTCAGTCGACGCTTCGATTAACGCCAAACGCACTTCGCGCGGCGGATATTCGATGCCGGGAAAATAGCGCGCCACTCGGCCGGCCGGGGTCAGGATGGTGATCGCGCTCGGATGCGCGAATTGCCGCGTTGTCTCGTCGTAAGCGAAGCGGTAGCCGATGCTTTGCGCGAGGCGGGCGATGTTCGCCGCGTCGCCGGTAAGAAAATGCCAGCCATCGTTCGCGCCCGCGCGTCCGTAGCGCTGGGTGTAGATTTGTTTTTTCGCAGCCGCGAGCGCGGGACGTTCGCGCGCGTCGAAACTCACGATCACGATTTCGTATTCGTTGCCCGCATCGAATTTTAATTCCTGCGCGGTTTGCAGGACGCCGTTGAGCACGAGCGTGCAGAGGTTCGGGCATTCGTAATAGGCGAGCGCGAGGATGACCGGTTTCCCGTTGAAAAAACTGCCGAGCGTGCGCGCGGCGCCGTGTTCGTCGCGGAAGACGGCATCGAGCGGAACTTGCGCGTTGAGCTTTTGTTCAAGGCCGGCGCGTGCGGCGATTTGTTGCTGGGGTGTTTGTGCGAAGGTCGAGCCAGCGCCTAACGAGACAAACGCTGAGAGCACCAGCATTGTCATCCTGAGCGAAGCAGAGCGGAGTCGAAGGATCTCACACCGCGCCGCGCGACTACCAACACCTCCCGACGTAATGCGAGATCCTTCGACTGCATTGCGCTTTGCTCCATTCCGCTCAGGATGACAAGCAGGCAGGATCGCGTTCTGAAATTCGGATAGCCTCATGGCTTGGTTGCGGCCGCCTTTCTTTCCTGCATTTGCACGGCGGTGACGCCGCTCCCGTTTTGCGTGCCGGGCCCACGCGTGGGAAGACCGCGTTGGGCGATCAAATCCATCGCGCGCTCGATCGGGATGCGCACGGTGCCGGCTTGTTTATCG
>JALYXP010000325.1 GCA_030947045.1 Verrucomicrobiota bacterium
GGCCGGTGCTCGAGACGACCTCGAAGCTCTGCACGCGCTTCTTTCGATTGTTCAGCACGTACTCGAGGTAGTTAACCGGCGCGACGTTTTCGAGGTCGCGTTTGTTGTACTGAATGACGTAAGGAATCTCGTCTAACGAGATGTTCTGCTTCGCGAGGTTGTCCTCGAGATTCTTAAAGCTCTCGACGTTCTCCTCCATCTTTTCCCACTGCGAATCAGCCACGAAGACGACGCCGTCGACACTGCGGAGAACGAGTTGCCGCGTCGCGTTGTAGATCACCTGGCCGGGCACCGTGTAGAGCTGGAATTTCGTGACGAAGCCTTTGATCACGACTGCGTTCAAAGGCAGGAAATCGAAGAAGAGCGTGCGATCCGCAGCAGTCGCGAGCGAGACAAGGTCACCGCGATTCTCGGGATTAATGCGCTGGTGGATGTAACCTAGATTGGTCGTCTTACCGCACAGGGCTGGACCGTAGTAAACGATCTTAAACTGAATCTCGCGACTCGCGTAGTTGATGATGGACATGAGGGGTGTTCCTAGGCGGGATGCGAATATTGGCGTGAAAGTTCCTGCACCGTCAGCCCGAGCTGGTCCCGAACTTCGGCGCCCAGCTGTTCCTTCCCGTGCAATGCCGCGAGGCAAAGATTGTCATGCATGAAGAATGTGATCGCGGCTTTCGCGCACGACAGCGTCATGCCGCGGAGCGCGCCGAGTTGCGTCTCGACCATGTGATTCTCGATCCGCTGGAGAAGGCCTGGCGCCATTGCGCAAAGACCATCGGCGTCGTAGCCATCGGGTAGATTGCCCGCAAGACTGAGGCCGTCGCCAAACATGATCGCGCAGCCATCGACCCCGTCGAGTTTTCCCACGTGTGCGACGACGGTTTTCGCATCGAGCTCATCATCGGTGTTGAACGCCGCTTGCAGCGCGGTGCGTTCGCCCGGCTTCAGCGCCGGCGCCGACACCGGTGCTGGCGCAATCGGTTCCGCTGGCTGCACCTGGTCGGCTGGCGGAAGCGACATCGCGATCGGCGACGGCTCTTCCGGCTCAGGCATGACAATCGGCTTCGCGATCGGCGTGGCCGCGACTTTCAGGCGCTTTGCATCTTCAGCTGCCTTCGCGGAGAACGGCGTCTCGAAGTTCGCGCCTTTATCCTGCTCGTCCTGGTCGTCGCGCATGCGCAATGACGAAGCGGGTAGATTCTTCAGCACGTCCTGGAGCGGCAATGAGACCGGCGCAGCGCTCGCGGCGCCGTCAAATAAGCTGCGATACTGCGTCGGCAATGCCGCGGCGAATGCTTCCGGCGTGACAGAGACGCGCCCGCTCACGAGCTGCGGCTCGATCTTCGAGAACGGAAACTCCACCTGCGCATCCGACGCAACATCATCGAGATCGCCGATCATCTGCATCGGCGGCAGCATTTCGAAGATCGGACGCAGCAGGAGCGTGATCATCAACTCGCCGGCTGTGCCATTTAGCGGCACGCGCCGCACAGGCGCGGCGGCTGGGCCTTTTGCAGCATCGGCGGCCAGGGAGGCCTTGGTCATCCACGGCTCCCGCACTGGCCGCGCTTCTTCTGATGGCGCACTGACCTTGAACGGAATCCGCGTCGGCCCGGCGGCTGGCGTTGGTAAACTAGTCGGAACGGACGGCCCGCTTGAGGCTGGAACTCGCTCAGGTGCGGACGCGCCCGTTCCGTTCGGTGTAATTTTGAAAGGAATGCGCGTCGGCGCTGCTGCCGGCGCCGCGGACATGTCGGCGGTGCCACTGCCATAACTGCCCGGCTTTGTCGCGCCGGCTCCCCCCAACGAGAACGGTTTTGCTCCACCCGGTGTCGGCGTCGTGACGCGTTCTGCCGCCGCGGGCTCAGGCTCGGCTGCCGCGATCGACTCGGCCGTCGCAGGCTCCATTCGCACATCAGACATCTCCTCGACGTCACCCAACTCCGTCGCCGTGCCGAAGCGCTCGCTGTCTTCCAGCGTTACTTTCAGGAAAGGCGTCTCGACCTGCGGAACCGCCGTTGCGCGCTGCTGATCGGTGCGCGTTTGCAGATTGCTGAATTGCTCGAGCACCACCGAGAACGGCAGCGAAACCTGCTCCGGATCATCCGGCGAAATTTCACGCGTGAAGATCTCCGGCACCTGCTCATAAACCGTCGCGATCGAAACCGCCGGGCGACCATTCGCCATTCCGCGCTCCAGCTCGGATGCCTTGAACAACACAGGACGCTGCGAGTCGCCATTCTGCAGCTCGCGCACCAGACCTGTCGGCATGTGTCGGACGACGTCCGCCAGATCCAGCGTCACCGTGCGCTCGACATTCGGCTCGAGGGCAAGCGCCACAGCTGGCGGCAATGGCGTCGGCCGCACAGGCGCGGCGCTGCTGAGCGACACCATCTTCATCGGCGCCGGGCCCGAACCATTCGGTGTCGGTGCGTACGCTGGTGAAACTTCAGCCGCAGGCGGCACATTCCGCGCGGCACTCGGCATCACCGTCTTGCGCATCCGCTCGCCTTCGGCTCTCGCGGGCGGCGCCATCGGTGCAGCTGCAGCCGTGGGTTCAGCCTTCGGCTTCTTCTTAAAATAACTCAGGAATGGAATCGCCATCGCTTTAATGATCCTCTGCCGTGACGCGCCAAACTTCTTCGAGCGTCGTGATGCCTTCTAATGCCTTGTCGATGCCGACCATCCGCAGCGTCTTCATCCCCTCCGTGATCGCCTGGTTCTTCACCACCGCAGAGGAAGCGCGCTTCACGATCAACCGGCGAATTGCCTCGCTCACCGGCAGCGCTTCAATAATCGCGGCCCGACCGATGTAGCCGCGACCTTTGCAACGATCACAGCCGCTGCCTTGATAAAATACCGCGCCTTCTTCGGGCGCGAATCCGAGCTGCGCCAGGAGCTCCGGCTCTGGGACAAACTCCTCTTTGCAGTTCGTGCAGATGCGGCGGACGAGACGCTGCGCGCACGCCATGATGACCGAGCTCGAAATTAGGAACGGCTCGATGCCCATGTCGTCGAGACGCGTGATCGCGCCCGCCGCGTCGTTCGTGTGCAAAGTCGAGAGCACCTGGTGACCCGTCAGCGCCGCTTTCACTGCGATGTCGGCGGTTTCGTTGTCACGAATTTCACCGACCATCACGATGTCCGGATCCTGACGAAGGATCGATCGAAGCGCGGTCGAGAAATC
>JALYXP010000327.1 GCA_030947045.1 Verrucomicrobiota bacterium
TTTCGTTCCTCTCGATCAGAGCACGCACAACGACCTGCTCGAGGCTCTCGCCTGTCTGCGTGTAAATCGAAGTTCGGAAAGCTGACGCGATGATTTCATCGGCGCGCTCGACAGCGGCCAATGGTCCCATCACACGCACATCGACTGCGCCCGCATGCGCGCAGTAGCCGAGCTCGAGGTTCGGGATGGCCAGCAATTCACGCCCAATCTTTGCTTCCACCACTGATTCGCCGACGCATGCAATGCCGAAAACACGGCACGCCATCGCGTCAGACGGCACTAATCCGCGAAGAATCGGCTGCACCGACTCGCGAAACATTGGGTGCAGTTCGCGCGGCGGCCCGGGCAGCAGGAATAGGTGCGGCGCGTTGGAACCCGCAGGGAAATAAAGTCCGGGCGCAGTTCCGTTGTCGTTAGGCAACACGGTTGCGCCCTCGGGAACATCTGCTTGCCGCAAAATGCGATCCGTCATCGGATAGCGATTCCGCGCCAGCCGCGCTGTAATTGCTGCCGCCACTGCGTCATCACGGCGCATCTCCACGCCCAGCAATTCCGCTGCCGCTTCGCGCGTGATGTCGTCAGTCGTGGGGCCGAGACCGCCGGTGACAAATACGATGTCAGAATTGCGCGAAACATCACTCAACGTCTCGCGAATCACCACTCCGTCCGGCACTGTAATCTGGCGCTCGACCCGCAGCCCGAGCGGCAAGATCTCACGCGCGATGAACACCAAGTGTTTGTTCAGCACGTCACCGAGCAGCAACTCGGTGCCCGTATTCACTACCGTCACTCGCATCGACATGCGAAAAAGGTGCCGCGGCGTCGCGACAGGCGCGAGGCGGTTCTTTGACTAAGCCGCGTCCTTGTCCTGTTTCTTACGAATCAGCGGCAGCTTTTTGCCTTCGACAACCGCGCGATTGATCGTGACCTCCGCGATATCTTCGCGGCTCGGCACTTCATACATGATGTCGAGCATGATGCGCTCGAGCATCGAGCGGAGCGCACGCGCACCAGTGCCCTTCGTGACGGCCTGCGCGGCTAGCGCCCGCAACGCATCTTTCGTCACGCTCAACCGCACTCCCTCCATCGAGAAGAGCTTGGTGTATTGCTTGATCATCGCGTTCTTCGTCTCGGTCAGGATCATCACCATCTCGTCTTCGGTGAGCGCATCGAGTGCGGTGATAACCGGGAGGCGGCCAATGAATTCCGGGATCATCCCGAAGCTCAACAGGTCCTCCGGCTCAACGTGCCGGACTGCGACTTTCGCGAGCGCCTCTTCAGCCTCCAGCGTCGGGCTGTTGAAACCCATCATCTTATTTCCGATGCGTTTCTGCACGATCTTCTCCAAGCCAACGAACGCGCCACCGCAGATGAACAAAATCTTGTCCGTGTTCACCTGAATGTATTCCTGGTGCGGATGCTTGCGCCCACCCTGCGGCGGCACATTGCAGGTGCTGCCTTCGAGGATCTTGAGCAACGCCTGCTGCACGCCTTCACCGGACACGTCGCGCGTGATGCTGACGTTATCAGTCTTCCGTCCAATCTTGTCGATTTCATCGATGTAAACGATCCCGATCTCGGCGCGTTTCACATCGTAGTCAGCGTTCTGGAGCAGGCGGAGAATGATGTTCTCGACGTCTTCGCCGACGTAGCCGGCTTCCGTCAAAGTCGTCGCGTCCGCGATGCAGAAAGGCACATCGAGCACCTTCGCGAGAGTTTTGGCAAGGAGCGTTTTGCCCGAACCAGTTGGCCCGATGAGCAGGATATTGCTCTTCTCAATTTCGACGTCCGCAAACGGATCGGGTTGAAACGCAGCTGACGAATCAGCTGCCGGCGCGGCCTGCATGACGCGCTTGAAGTGATTGTGGACCGCAACAGAGAGGGTCTTTTTCGCGAGATCCTGGCCGATCACATAGGCGTCGAGCTGTCGGCGAATCTCGGCCGGCTTCGGCACCCGGATGTTCGAGGATTGCCGCCGCGCGTCTTCGTTCAGCTCTTTATCGAGGATGCTTTTGCAGACATTGATGCAGCTGTCGCAGATGTAAACGCCTGGACCGGCGATGAGTTTGCGCACCTCCGCGTGGCTTTTGCCACAGAAGGAGCACATCGTGAGATTAGAAGCGCGGGCCATGGACTTGCCGCCTAAAGAGCAGTTTCTATTCCTCGACCTTGTGAGGCAACGCAGCCTCAGCAATGGCCGTGGCGGCCTTATCAGCTGACGTAGGCGTGTCGAGTAGTTTCACTTCTTTGCGAGACTGGATCACCTCGTCGACTAACCCATACGCCTTCGCCTCGGCGGCGGACATGTAATAATCACGGTCCGAGTCGTGATGCACTTTCTCCTCGGTCTGGCCGGTGTGCTGCGAAAGGATCCTGATCAATCGCTTCTTCAGCTTGAACATGTATTCCACCGTGCGCTCGACGTCGCTCGCCTGGCCTTGAGCGCCGCCCGAAACCTGGTGAATCATGATGTCCGAATTCGGCAACGCGAAGCGCTTCCCCTTCGTGCCAGCGCATAACAACACCGCGCCCATGCTCGCCGCCATTCCGAGGCAATACGTCGTCACGTCACACGTGAGGAACTGCATCGTATCGTAGATCGCCAGGCCCGCGGTAACGGAACCGCCGGGGGAGTTGATGTAAATATTGATGTCCTTTTTGCCATCCTCCATTTGCAGGAAGAGCAGCTGCGCAATCACGAGGTTCGCGATATGATCGTCGATCGGTGTTCCGATGAAAACGATGCGGTCTTTCAGCAGCCGCGAGTAGATATCGTAGCTGCGTTCGCCCCGTCCGGTCTGCTCGACCACCATCGGCACGAGGACAGACTGAGAGCGATTTTCGTTGGAAAAAGTCATGTTTAAGATTCGACAGAAGCGCTTCCGGAAGAGGAATCGGAAGCCGTTTGGACGCTAACATTCGCCTTTAGGAAATCAAGAGTCTTGCCCAGCAGAACCTCCTCTGCGAGACCATCTAAGCGGTCGTTTTCCTCCAGCTGTTTCCGCATCTTTTCGACGGGCACGTCATACTGCGCCGCCTGTGCCCGGATGCGCTCGTCCACTTCCTCGCGCGTGATCTCAATCTTCTCGTGCTCCGCGATGCGATGGAGGATGAAGTTAGTCTTCAGCCGATGAGCGGCCAGCGACCCCGCTCCTTCGACGAGCTCCTTTTCTTTATCCTTCAGCAACTCGTCAGGAATTCCGCGCTCGCGATTCCGATGGACTAGGTCGTTTAAAGCGCGGCGCGTCTCATTCTTCAATAGCGGCGGCGGGAGATCGAAGGTGATGTTTTCCTGGAGGAACTTGATGATCTGCGACTCCTTCGCGCGGTCGATCTCATGTTCCTTCTCGTGCTCGAGATTATGCTCCAGCGTGTGACGCAGCTCGTGCAGATCCTTCCCGGGAAGCAGCTTCGCCGCAAACGCATCGTCCACCTCCGGCAGCACCTTTTCCTTGATCTCGTTTAACGTGACCGCGTAGTCGGCTTTCTTGCCGCCGAGTTCCGTTACCGGGAACTCCGCGGGAAATTCCACCTGCACGCTACGCGTCTCGCCAGTGTTCATTCCGACAATCTGCTCGCCGAAATTCGGCAGGAAATTGTCCGTTGCGATCCGCAGCCAGAACTTCTTTCCGCCGTGCAAATTCTTGCTCGCTTCGGGCACAATCTCGCTGATCGGCACACCGTCGATCGAGCCGTCAAAATCGAGCACCGCGAAGTCTTCCATCGCGAGCGGGCGATCCGTTACGTCTGCGAAATCGGCGGCTTGATCGCGGAGTTTTTCCATTGCGGCGTCCACCTCGGCGTCCGTCACCTCAGCGGGCGGAAGTTCGACCGGAATGTTCTTATAATCAGGCAGCTCGAATTCAGGCGCAGTGATCACAGTCGCGCGGAAACGCATCGAGTGATCGTCGCGAAACTCAACGTCTTCAAGGTTCGTTAACGAAACGACGCGCAACTGCTTTTCCGCAATCGCTTCGTGGTAGCTTTTCGAAACGAGCTTCTTCGTCAGCTCGTCCTGAATCTCTTTGCGGAACTTCTTCTCGATCACCGCTTTCGGCGCCTTGCCCGGGCGATAACCCGGGATGCGTGCGTGACGCGCATAGTTATTCGCCATCGCGTCCCATTCTTTTTGTACCTCGCTGGGCGGGAGCTCAATGCGGAGCGTGGCGACGCTGTGCGGCTGCGTTTCGACTTCGACTTTCATGCGAGCTGCGACGTTAGCGGCGTGCTTCACGCGGCGCAAACCGCCTACGCGCCAAACACCTTCTCCCCGCGGACGAAAACCGAGTGCGTCTGCGGCAGGCCGAAGTAGTACGCGATCTCGCGGAAATCTTTGCAATCGAAGATCGAGAAGTTCGCCAGTTTGCCGGGTTCGAGCGAGCCGATGCTGTCGCCGAGGTTCAAGCTGTAGGCTGCATTCACCGTCGCCGCGGTGAGTGCTTCCGACGGCGTCATTTTCATCTGCGTTGTCGCGAGCGATAGGACCATCGGGATCGAAGGTGTCGGCGAGGAACCTGGGTTGAAGTCGGTCGCGAGGACAAGTCCAAGTCCCGCCTCGATCATATCGCGCGCGCGTGGATAGCGCGTTTTGCCTAACGAATAGACCGAGCCAGGCAGCAGCACCGGTTGGACATTCGCCCGCCGCAGCGCCGCAATCCCGTCGCCCTGCGTCTGCTCAAGATGATCCGCGGTTTGGGCTCCGAGCTCTGCAGCGAGCACAGCACCGTTGGAATTTGTGAGTTGATCGACGTGCATCCGCAAAGCGAACCCGTGTTGTTGCGCCGCGCGCAGAATCCGCCGCGAAGTTGCCACATCGAAATAGCCGATTTCGCAGAAAATGTCGCAGTACACCGCGAGCTTTTCAGCGGCGACGCGCGGCAACATTTCATCGATCAACAGTTCGACATAGGCGTCGCGATCGCTCTCGAACTCCGGCGGAATCGCGTGTGCTCCCAGGAACGTCGGGATCAGTTCGAGCGGCGTTTTAACCGACACGCTGCGAATCACGCGCAACATCTTCAGCTCGTCGTCGAGCGTCAGTCCGTATCCGGATTTCGCCTCGATCGTCGTCGTGCCGCAGGCGAGAAACTGGCGGAGATGCTGCAGCGTCTCTGCCTCAAGTTCACTCTCGGTCGCGGCGCGCGTCTTACGCATCGTTGACCGAATGCCACCACCGGCTGCCGCGATCTCCTCGTAGGTGGAACCAAGGGCGCGCATCTCGAATTCGTCCACCCGACTTCCGGCAAACACGGGATGTGTGTGTGCATCGACAAACCCCGGCAAAAGCACGCGATTGCCGGCGTCGATGATTTCGGCATCGCCAGCCAAGTCGAGAATCTCGCGAGACGCTCCGACCTGCACGACAAGGCCGTCGCGGACGAGAATTCCGCCGTCGCGGATGATGCCAAGCTCCCGCATCTCCGCTCCACAGCGCGGTCGAGCCGGACCGGCCAGCGTCACCAATTCAGACGCGTGAATAACCGCGAGGGAGCTCACGATCGGGCGCGACTCGCAACGCCGGCGGCAAACGCGAGCAGGAAAGATGCAGCTGCAAGGCAGGTCGCATCGGCGATATCCTTCGTCGGATCTACCTCGACGATGTCCATGATCCGGACTTTCGGATGTGCCCCGCAAAGACGCGCTGCGCGGCGCAACACCCACGGCTCCAGACCGCCCGGACGCGAGCCCGGACAGGCTGGCGCAAAGGCGCGGTCGAGCACGTCGACGTCAAGATCGACGTAGATGGCGTCCACCTTGGCGGTGAGCAAATCCAGCGCGTCGCGCAAGACTGTGGCGATACCGTGCTCGCGCACTTCATCGGCCGTGATGATCTGCACGCCGGCGGCGCGCGCGATTTCCGCGTAGGCGGCTGAGTTTGTGAACGGTTGAATGCCGATCTGCACGATGTTCACCCCGGGCAGGCCATCGCGCAGCAAAGCGCGGATCGGGTTTCCATTCGTTAGGCCATCCTCGAGGTCCCGCAGATCATAATGTGCATCAAAGGTGAGGACACCGCAGCGCGCGAGCGGCTCACGGAGCGCATGGACCCCTGGAAGCGTGATACCGTTATCGCCGCCGAGAAGGACCGTCGCGGAGTCGCCGCACGCTTCTCGAATCGCCTCCGCAGCAGGAGCAACATCGCCACGATCCCAGACGGGTAGGCTGCCAACGTCAACGCCGGATTCTGCGTCGTAGAGACTATAGCGTTCGAGCGCTTTGCGAATCGCACCGGGCGCGAGATCACAATGACCTGGTGTGATCGAGCTGTTCAGCGGAACGCCGACCACTGCGAGTTGCGGTTGCGTGCCGGGAGCTGGTGACTTCGCCAGCCAGTGCGATGCGCGAGGCCAGTTGGGATCTTCGATGCTCAATCGCGCACCTTTGGTTCCGTCGGGATCTTAATATCATTCGCTGCTGCAAACTCGATCGCGGACGAGTAGCCGGCATCCGCGTGACGCAACACGCCCATTCCGGGATCACTCGTTAGCACGCGATGGAGACGACGACTCGAGCTGTCGCTGCCATCGGCAACGACGACCATGCCGGCGTGTTGCGAATAGCCGATGCCGACTCCACCGCCATTATGGATAGACACCCAGGAAGCACCGGACGCGGTGTTGACCAGCGCGTTCAGCAGCGCCCAATCCGCGATCGCGTCGCTCCCATCGAGCATCCCTTCCGTTTCGCGATACGGCGACGCGACGGAGCCGGTGTCGAGGTGATCGCGTCCGATCACAATCGGCGCAGATATTTCACCGGCTTTCACCAGGTCATTTATGGCGACGCCAAAGGCCGCGCGTTCGCCGTAGCCGAGCCAGCAGATGCGCGCGGGCAAGCCTTGGAATTGGATCCGCTCCTGAGCGAGCTTCATCCAGCGCGCGAGCAGCTTGTTCTCAGGGACCATCTCGAGCGCCCGGCGCCCCGCGCGCCCCATGCCCGCCGGCTCACCCCTGAGGGCGACCCAGCGGAAAGGACCTTTCCCTTCGC
>JALYXP010000360.1 GCA_030947045.1 Verrucomicrobiota bacterium
CATCTACTTTGTCCCGCCGCGCGGCGCTGAGCCCGAGGCGCTACGCAGCGAGCTCGCAAAAGAACTCCCGCCCGGCATCGAGGTCGAGCTCGACGAACAATTCGACGCGATGTTCAGCTACAAGGCAAAGAACTACGCCCTGTTAACGAAAGAGGGCGAAGTCATCATGAAAGGCGGCGCGTTGAAATCGCGTGGCCTGGAGAAGTTCCAGCGCGTCTTCCTTGAAGAAGTCATCAAGCTCCAGATGCAGGCCAAACCGGAAGAGATCAGCGCGTTGCGCGACGACTATGAGCGCCGCATGCGCGCCGGCGAAATGCCGATCGAGATGCTGATGAAGACCGACACCCTCCAGGACAGCCTCGAGAAGTATCGCCAAAAAATCGCCGGAGGCGGCCGCAACCGCGCCGCTGCCTACGAGCTCGCGCTTGGCAGTGGCCGCGCCTACAAACCCGGCGACCAACTCAGCTACTACATCCAAGCCACCCCAACGAAGGTAGCTGCCTACGAAGCCGCCAAACTAGCCAGCGAATTCGACCCGCAGAACCGGGATGAAAATGTGGATTACTACGTCGGGAAGCTCGGCGAGCTGGTGAAGAAGTTCGGCGGTGTTGGGGCCGTTGCGGCAAAGTCAGACGCGAAGCAGGAGAGCTTGGCGTTGTAGCAGTCAACGCGCCGCGGTGTCTTACCGCTCCAGCAGCACATCGGGCCGCGGCGTGTGAGGCGTGAAGGTATTCTCGAGATAATAACGCGAGAAGCCAATGTCGACCGTCCTCATCCAGGTGATGAATTGCCGAAAGGCTAGCTGATCCGCTGCTGGAAGTTCCGCGAATTCTTTTCGCAGCACTTCCGGGATGTAACTGCCACCGGCGATCGTTCCGGTCAGGAGCGCATCCAGCTTCGTCTTCGTCAGCGGATCTGTTTCGCGCCACGTCATTAGAACGGAACCAGCAGCGTGAGCTACACGCCAAGTTGGATTCTTGGCGTCGGGCGGTGGCGGGACACTGAAAAGCCGTTCCAGCTGCGGTGTCAGCTCGCGCAGGTCTGCCCGCCAGACACAATTGATGATGACGAAGTCGAGCGTTTCGTTGCCGTTCATTGCCTCCAATTTCGCTTTGAGTTGATCGACAAGCCCGGAGCGCAACGTAGGATGCCGTCCAACAACCGCTGCCGCGCCGATCAACGCGGTGTTACGCGAAAACGGCTCTTCCGGCGTTTGTGAAGCCAACTTGAGTAGCTCCGGCAAACTGGAAACTGCATCGTGGACGCCCAGTTTTTCCGCAGCGCTGTCAGCATTGGACCGCAGTTCCCTGATACGCGATTGCTCCTTCCAAGCCTGATCCCGCTTCAGTTTGTATTCGGCCTCCCGGCGGTTTGCCGTTTCCTCGTCCTGATCAGGATCAAATTCGGGATAACGTGTTTCGTCCGGCTTAAAGTTAGCCGCCGCTTCGCGTCCGCGATGCAGCACGTCGAGCAATGCCTCGTTGATCCTCTCGTCTGGGTAGCGCAACGGGTCGGAGATCGGTACGAGCATGTCCATCACGTCGGAGTGCAGATACTGTCGCTCGGGATTGCGAAGGATTTCGACAAGCCGCTCGATCCAACGCTTCACCGCTTCCGCGTCAGTGCGCTCCGGCGGTGGATTGTCTAAGAACCGTGCGTCCTCATCTGGATCGAAATGCTTGCCGACTTTCGGCACCGGGTAGCGGCGTTTGATCCCGCTGCGTTCTGCGAGACGCCGCAGCAAAGCGTCGGCAAAGCTTTGGTAGCTCGTGCCATCACCTTGCGCGATGCACTCGCCGCACGGTTCACTGATTATCGTCTCCTCGATGACTGGTCCATCCGGCTTCATCCAAAAGCGGCCGAAGTCGTCGTTCGAACCGCTGGTGCCGGTCGAGAACGAGTTCGTCGGCTTTACCGGACGGACATGGCGCAGCCACCAAAGGATTTCGTAAGTCTGCTGCGCAACTAGACGGCGAACAGGATGAGAGTCGGTCTTCATCACGGCTTCTTCGATCTCCTCTTTCGAAGGCCGACCTTCGATCTCCACTTCCGAAAGGATGAGTTCAGATCGGTAGCCATCGTATTTGAGGATCGTGACGCCCTCTGCGCGAGGCGCGTAATTGTTGCCGCCGATCCAGCGCAACCCGACCTCACCCGATGCGGGAGGCTTCGCATCTCGGTCGTCAATGCGCAGCTCCAGCGGTCGAGCGTGCTCGTCGATCTGCTGACTGGCAAAGGCGATGGCTGCGTCGCGCGGATCCATCTCCCAGAGGGGATCGAGTGGCGATGGAGCAACCCGATGTTCATCGTATTCAGGCTTCGACTTCTCCACGAGCGGTTTGGTGTTTCCCGTGATCAGCTGCGCGAGTTCGGCATCGGTCTTCCCTTTCAGCGTCGAAGGGGCCGTTAGTGACTGTCCCAACACAAAGTTCAGCGACGTAGAAGCAGCGATGATTGCGAGTATGGCGGTAGAGCCGGTGGCGAAAAGGCGTGCCTTCACAAACGCAGCGTATGAGCAGACGAGTCGGACAGCTAGTCGTTTGCGTTCGACCGATGGCGGAGGAGTCGCAGCGGCGCCGAAGTGCGGCGAGGATTCTACGACTTGCTCGGATGACAGAGCGATAGAGCGGCGGTTCGTTCCTCGACGGGAGCGTAACGGGCTAGTCCGTGATCATCGCTTAGCGATGGCTCGTCGAGCACGTGTAGAGACGGCCCGTCCGTGAACTTGGTGTAGCCGGACAAGCCGGGAGCGAGGCAGTGGTGATCCGCTAAGT